>NZ_DASYZI010000432.1:0-10483 GCF_035946395.1 Actinocrinis sp. | reverse complement strand
GAATGACCTGGTTGGCTCAGTATGCGCTGCGGCGGATCCGGCCTTCGTAGCGCGCTTCCCACACATCGTTGTGCGCGTCGCCGCCTTCAACGTTGGCGGACAGGTAGATCGGCGGCTCGACGTCGGCCGCGACCAGTCGCGCCGTGACACCGGCGACGATCAGCTGAGCGATGACCGCGTTGCCGATGGAGGACACCGAGCACACTTTTCCACCGCCGGGCAGGTCCAGGACGGCATCACCATGCGGCGCCGCGTTGTCGATCACCACGTCGGCGAGTTCGAACAGGCGCTTGCCGGAGGGGTGGCGTGAGGTGATCCGCTCGGTGTGCTCCCGCGAGGTGATCGCGATGACGGGGTGGCCCTTCTCTCGGGCGATGACCGCCATCTCCACCGTCGAGCCGTTGCCGCCTGACTGCGAGCCGATCACCAGCACGTCGTCGGGGCCGATCGGGGCCAGGTCCCAGACTCGGCGGGCGAGTTCGGGATCGCGCTCCGCCTTCGGGTCCGCGAGCACCGCCGGGTCCTCGCCGCCCAGGATGATCACGTCACGCAGCGCAAGCTTGTTCGTGGGAATCAGGCCGCCGGCCCGACCGGACAGTTCCATCGCCAGAGCCTCGGAGTGGCCGGTGCCGAAGACCTGGAGGACGCCGTCCTTCCGCAGCGATGCGGCGATCAGTTCCGCCGCCTGGTCGATCGCCGGTCCCTGCTCGGACTCGATGCGGTCGAGTTGCTCGCGGACCTTGCCGAGGAACGTGGCGGTGTCGATGGGCACGAATACTCCTTCTCCCCAGGGCGCGGTGGCGTTCCAGACTGAACTGAGCGGCACGCTACTGCACACCACGCCCCGGGGGAAGCGATTGGTCTAGGCCAATTTCGGCATGACCACTGGCTGGATGGATGGCTGGCCGGCTGGTCGACCGATCGGCTCTCAGCCCTTCTCGGCGCCGAGTGTCAGGCCGGAGACGAACTGGCGCTGGAGCAGGAAGTAGACGATCAGCGTCGGGATCGCCGTCATCAGCGCTCCGGCGGCGACCAGGTTGTCGTTGGTGAAGAACGTGCCGGACAGGTTCGCCAGGGCCGAGGTGATCGGCATCTTGTCGCCACTGGAGATCAGCACGATGGCCCAGAAGAAGTCGTTGTAAATCCAGATCGACAGCAGCGTGGCCAGGGCGGCCATCGCGGGCCGCAGCAGCGGCAGGATGATCCGGCTGTAGATCTGCCAGACCGTCGCACCGTCCACGACCGCAGCCTCGTGCAGCCCGTTCGGGATGGTCTTCATGTAGTTGGACAGTACGAAGGTGGTGAAACCCGACTGGAAGGCCACGTGGATGACGATCAGTCCGATGATCGTGTCGTAGAGCTTTCCCGAGTCGCTGACCCCGGAGGGCAGGCTGATCAGCAGATACAGCCGGTAGAGCGGGGTGATGATGACCTGCTGTGGCAGCAGGTTACCCGCCGTGAAGACCATCAGCAGCAGCAGGTTGAACTTGAAGTTGAACCGGGTGACCGTGAACGCCACGAATGAGGACAGCAGCAGGGTTATCAGCACTGCCGGAACCGCGATCAGGACCGTGTTCCAGAAGAAGTGCGGCATCCCGGACTGCTGCCAGGCGTTGACGTAGTTCTGAAGGTTCAGCGTGCTCGGCAGAGACAGATAACCCTTGGACTGAGTCTCCGAGTAGGGCCTCAGTGAGGTGTAGACGGCCCAGAGCATCGGCACTAGCCAGGCGAGCGCCGTGGTCGCCAGGAAGATGTGCAGCACTATGCGCGCGGGCCGCACGCGGCGTTTACCGGTGACCGGGTGCGTACCACCGCGTCGGCGCGCGGTGTCGGCGGCCAAGGCCGTGGTGGCGGTCACGCGCGCCGCTCCTTCCGGAAGGTGACGATCAGGTACGGGATGATCACCGCGAGCGAAACGACGAGCAGGATCACTGCGAGCGCCGAGCCGTAACCGATCCGGCTCGCTTCGCCGATGATGTTGTTGGTGATCAGGATGGAGAGCAGTTCCGTGCCGTGCTCGCCCTTGTTGAACACGTACACGATGTCGAAGGCGCGCAGCGACTCGATAACCGTGACCACCGCGACGACGACGTTGATCGGGCGCAGCGCCGGGAAGACGACGTGCCGGAACGCCTGCCACTCGTTGGCGCCGTCGACCGCGGCGGCGTCCTTGAGCGTCGGGTCGACGCTCTTGAGGCCCGCCAGGTAGAGGATCATCATGTAGCCGGCGTGCCGCCAGGACGCTGCGACCAGCACCGCCCACAGGTTGAGCTTGGGGTTGCCGACCCAGTCCAGGTAGCTGCCGTTGGGGTTGTTCGTGTGGAAAAGGCTGTTGATCAGACCATGGTCCGGGTTGTAGATCAGCTCCCAGACGAAGCCGATGACCGCGCTGGAGACGACCACCGGCAGGAAGAACGCGCCCTGGTAGAACCGGCTGAACCGGATGCGCTTGTCCAACTGGTAGGCCAGGAACAGCCCGAAGGGGGTGGGGATGGCCGCCAGCGCTACCAGCCAGATCACGTTGTGCTCGACCGCGGGCCAGAACTGCGGGTAGATGGTGAAGATCTGCCGGTAGTTGCGCAGCCCGATCCACTTGATCGAGTCGAGGCCGATCCCGTCCCAGGAAGTGAAGGACAGCAGGATCGAGGCCAGCGCCGGAACCCAGACGAACACCACCATCAGGCTCGTCGGGATGCCGGTCATCAGGGTCAGGACGGTCTTGTCGCGGCGGGTCAGCCGGCGCAGCCGACCGGGCGCGCGGCGGGGCCGATCCGCCGCGCGCCCGGACTCGACGGCGTCGGCGCTGGTTCCGACGGTCATCGCTTCCTCGTTCCGGTGGCTTCGCCGTGCCCGGCGCGGCCGGTCAGGAGTTGTAGATCGCCTGCTTCTGCTGCTCGATCTGGTTAAGGATGCTGTCGATGCTTCCGGGGTTCTGCAAGTAGGCCTGCAACTGCGGCTGCATCACGGTGGAGGTGAAGGCCGGGTTGGCGTCGCGGTCCATGAACTGCGAGACGTGCTGCGCGGCGCCGAACAGCGTCGCGGACGCCTTCTGGATCGCGTTGTAGCCGGAGGTGTCGTACCCGTTGACCAGCGCGTCGTAGCTGTTGTCCACCTTCAGGTACGCGCCCTCGCCGTCGGCGGAGCCGATGAACTCCAGCAGCTTGACGGCGGCGGCGCGGTTCTTCGGGCTCTTGCTGAGCATGAAGCCGTCGACCGGCGCCTCGACGCTGTCCTGCGCCCACTGCGGGTCGATCGCCGGGAAGGCGAAGAAGTCCAGGTCGGCCAGATCGTCGGGGTTCGTGAACTGCTGCGCGACGAACGTGCCGAGCAGATACATACCGGCCTTCTTGGCGAGGAGCGACTGCGCGGCGTCCTCCCACTTACGGCCGATGTAGCCCTCCTGGTGGTAGGGAAGGATCTCGGTCCAGTGCGCAAAGGCGGCCTTGACCTTGGCGTCGGTCCAGGCGGCCTTGCCGTGCATCAGGTCCATGTGGAACTGGTAGCCGTTGGTGCGCATGTTCAGGTAGTCGAACGTGCCCATGGCCGGCCACTTGTCGCTGTCGCCGAACGCGATCGGGATCAGGCCGTCGGACTTCATCTTCTGGCACAGCGAGATGAAGCTGTTCCAGTCGGTGGGAACCGTGTAGTTGTGAGCTTGGAACACGCTCTTGCGGTAGAAGACGGCCCACGGGTAGTAGTAGATCGGGACGAAGTAGTAGTTGCCGTCCTGACCCTTGGACAGGTCGTGGACCGACTGCGGGAAGTTGTTGCCGATCGCGTCCCACACGTCGTTGATCTTGTTCGACAGGCCCTTGGCCGCGAAATACTGCATGCGGTAGCCGGCGAACCAGGTGAACACGTCGTCCGGGGTGGCTTGCAGGTAGCTGTTGATCTGCTCCTGGAAGGTGTCGTGGTCCTTGGTGTTGACCTGCACCTTGATGCCCGCGTTCTTGGCCTGGAACGCGTCGTAGACGGCCTGGAACGCCTTCTTCGGCACGGCGTCCGACGCGTTGGAGCCGAGCGAGACCGTGCCGGAGGCTGCGCCGGTCGACGACGGCGAGGACGAACTACTCGAACTGCACGCGGCGAGTGCGGGCAGCGCGGCGACGCCGGCCGCCCCGAGCAGGCCCTTGAGCATCATCCGCCGGTCGACGGTCGGGCCTTGGTACACCCTGGGGGACTCTGGGGACATCGCACCTCCATGTGGGACGCCAGGTGGAGCAGGGGACCGTGCTGGGTGGGTACGCAAGCAAAGTAGAACGCGAACCGACCTGAAACGAACGTGAACAAACAATCTGGCGCAGAGCAAACCGCCGTTTCCCGGGGGATGTCAAGGCTTCCTGCTCGCTTCTTGCTCAAAATGAAACATCGAAGTCGGCCGTACCTGGGACTGGCGTGCCAGGTACGTACTGATTACTGTTGCCTTCTGGGTTCTTCCCACTCACGTACGGCCGATCCCTTGTTGGATCGAGTTTGTTTCTGTGTCGGCTGGTAGATGGCTGTGCAACGTTGTGCGGAAGCGGATCCGCCCGTTGGCAGCGTCGCCCCTCGGCGTTGAAGGAGCCCGGTGATGTTGGCGGCACAGCGGCAGAGTTGGATCCTCGAAGAGGTCCGTCGCATAGGCGGCGTGCGGGTCAGCGACCTGACCCAGGCCCTCGGTGTCTCGGACATGACGGTCCGCCGCGATCTCGACACGCTGGCCCGCAAGGGCCTGATCGAGAAGGTGCACGGCGGCGCGACGGCGCGGCACCCGGGCTCGACGGACGAACCGGGGTTCGAGGCGAAGGTCGGGCGTGAACGCGCGGCAAAGGACGCGATCGCGCGCCGGGCCGCGGACCTCGTGCGCCCTGGGACAGCTATCGGCGTGACGGCCGGTACGACAACACACGCGTTCGCACGCGCGATGGCGCGTATCCCCGACGTGACCGTCGTGACCAATTCGCTGCGGGTGGCGGAGGTGCTGCACACACATGCCGTCGCCAGCCAAACGGTGATCCTCACCGGCGGAGTGCGTACGCCGTCCGACGCGCTAGTCGGACCAGTGGCTATCCAGTCGATTCGCGCACTGCACCTGGACTGCGTGTTCATGGGCGTGCACGGGATGGACGAGGTCGCCGGCTTCACGTCGCCGAACCTGATGGAAGCCGAGACGAACCGTGCCCTGACGGCCACGGCACGACGGTTAATCGTGCTGGCCGACCACACCAAGTGGGGCGTGGTCGGCTTGTGTGCCATCGCGGACCTGGAAGGCGCGGCAGTGCTGGTCACGGACTCGGGCCTAGCACCGGAGGGCCGCGTGGCGCTGGCGGACCGGGTCGGCGAGTTGCTCATCGCGGGCGAGGAGGACGAGCCGTCCGTCAACGCAGCGGCTTCGCACATGATGTTCTGACGACGAAGCTCCGACGGGGCTGGCTGGCGCATGGCTGCGCTGTCCCACGGCCTCCTTTCACACCGCAGGCTCAGCGTCGGGTCATAGCATGGTCGCGACACGCCGAGCGGCGCTGTCGTCCAGCGTCCGCAGGCAGACCGTTCCGGCTTTGCCGTGACAGCAGAAGCGAGTACACAGCGATCATGGGAGTCTTCGGCCAGCGCACGGGAGTGCAGCGGCGTCCCGCCGCGCCGTGGGGTCGGCGCAACCGAGTCAAGATCAGCCCGGTCTTCCTGGCCATCGTCGCGGTCACGGTGACCGGCGCGGTGGCTTCCTGGGTCGGTTACGGCAACGCACGGTTCGCGGTGTTCGTATTCGTCCTCGGCGCGTACTTCACCGTGCTGTGTCTTCACGAGTTCGGGCACGCGTACGCGGCGCACCGGGCCGGAGACAGCAACATCGTCGCGCGCGGTTACCTCGACCTCAACCCGCTGCGTTACGTCAACCCGCTGCTCAGCATCATTTTGCCCCTGTTCTACCTGGTGATCGGCGCCCTTCCGCTGCCGGGCGGCGCGGTACTCGTTGACCGGAGCGTGGCGCGCAAGCGCTGGCATGCGAGCATGATCTCGGCGAGCGGACCACTGTGGAACATCCTGTTCGCGGGCGTCGCGATGGCCGCTGTGGCGATCGCCGCGCCGACGGATCTGGACGTCATCCTCGGCCCGCACGCGGCGTTCTGGTCCGGAGTCTCTTTCTTCGCTTACATCCAGGTCGCGGTGGCGCTACTGAACCTGATACCGGTCCCGGGACTGGACGGCTACGGGATCATCGAGCCGTATCTGCGTTACGAGACCCGCCGCTCGCTCGAACCGATCAGGCCCTACGGCATCCTGCTGGTGTTGTTGCTGCTCTTCGCGTTCCCGCCGGTGCGCGACGGGTTTTCGCACGCGGTCAACTCAATCCTACAGACCGCCGGACAGCCGGACCTCGGGCCGGCGAGCGGGCAGTTCTACTTCCAGTTCTGGAGGCACAACTAACGGCGATCGGCACGCTTGGACGGCAAGAGGACGGCTAGCGGCGGCGGCTGGGAAGTGAGACGATCCTGACGAGTCCGGGGACGCCCTCAGAGGCGCCACGAGATCTTTTCCGAGGAGTCGCACTGTCATGGCAGTTTCAGGCATGTCTCCAGCCCCGCAGGCAGCGCCGGACCCGTCCGGGTCCTCCCCCACGGCGTCGGCCGAACCCACCGCGCCAGCGCAGTCCGCTGCACCAGCCGAGCCGAAGCTCACGCTCTACGGCGGCTCGAACGGCGTCGGCCGCCGGATCACCGTGCGTGACCTCGCCCTGGCCAAGCGGCGCGGCGAACGCTGGCCGATGCTCACCGCGTACGACGCCCTGACCGCAGGGGTGTTCGACGAAGCCGGGATACCCGTCCTGCTGGTCGGGGACTCGGCGGCGGACAACCACCTCGGGTACGCCAACACCGTGCCGGTGACCGTGGACGAGTTGATCACGCTCACGTCGGCGGTGGTGCGCGGCACCACGCGGGCGCTGATCGTCGCCGACATGCCGTTCGGCTCGTACCAGGGCTCGGCCCGGCAGGCGCTGGAGACCGGCACCCGGTTCCTGAAGGAGACCGGGGCGGGCGCGGTGAAGCTGGAGGGCGGCCGCCGGGTGGTCCACCAGGTCGAGGCGCTGGTCCAGGCCGGGATTCCGGTGATGGCTCACATAGGGCTGACCCCGCAGTCCGTTAACGTGCTCGGCGGCTACCGGGTGCAGGGCCGTGGCGACGAGGAGGCCGAGCGGCTGCTCGCGGACGCGAAGTCGCTGGAGGCCGCCGGGGCGTTCGCGGTGGTGCTGGAGTTGGTGCCGGAAGAGCTGGCCACTCGGGTGACCGAGCTGCTGAACATCCCGACGATCGGCATCGGAGCGGGCGCGGGCACCGACGCGCAAGTGCTGGTGTGGACCGACATGGCCGGCATGACGCCAGGCAAGGCGCCGCGCTTCGCGAAGAAGTACGCCGACCTGCGGACCGTTCTCGGCGACGCGGCGCGTGCGTTCGCATCCGACGTGGTCACCGGCGCGTTCCCGGCGTCGGAGCACACGTTCCACTGAGTGAACCGCAGTGAATGACTCAATGAACCACGCCGGGTGAACCGTTCGAACTGCTCGAACCGTTTGTTGCGTTAGAACCGATTGGTCCCGGGGTCCGGCCGCGCGAGGCCGGGCCCCGGTGCCGTTCCGGGATCGGTCGACGCGAGCCGACGCTCAGCCGGTCGGATTCGCGCGACAGCCTGTGTCGCAGGCGTTCACCTGGCACGATTGTCTCCATGGACAGAGTGCGGGCGGCGGCCCTGCGCGATCTGCTCGCCGCTACCGGCGCGCAGGCCGACT
Source organism: Actinocrinis sp. (assembly GCF_035946395.1). Classification (NCBI taxonomy): domain Bacteria; kingdom Bacillati; phylum Actinomycetota; class Actinomycetes; order Catenulisporales; family Actinospicaceae; genus Actinocrinis; species Actinocrinis sp. The sequence continues at coordinate 2,721 of NZ_DASYZI010000432.1, read as the reverse complement.
GGGTGGAGGCGAGCGACGAGTTCGGCTCCGCGCTGCGCCGCGCCCCGCGGCACGTCGGCAGCCTGCTGCTGGCCGGGCCAGTGGACGACGAGCCGTGGCACTTGGCGGCCCATCTCACCGACGAGTCGCAGTGGGCCGACCTGCCGCAGCTCGCGCCGGTCCTATTGCGGCACGATCCGCCACCGGACGCTCCACCGCACCTCGCGGCGGGCCTGCAACGGCTGGAGTCGACAGGTCGCGGCGAGGCGCTGCTGGTGGTGGCGCAGCACGATCCGACCGATCCGCTGTTGGAGCGGATCGGCGACGCGCGGCGGCGCGGAGCGCGGATCCTGACCCTCGATCAGAGCGCGACCCAGCTACGCGACTTGGCGCACGACACGCTCACCGTGCCGGACGAGCCCGGACCGCTCACCTTCGACACGGCGCAGCATTTAATCTCACTCGCCGCAGCGACGCCTTACATCGGGCCGTCCGGCTTACGTGCGCGCCTGGGGCGTTGGATCGAGGCGGTCAGTGGCCCGCGCGTGGAGCGATGGTAGGTGGTAAGTCGTAGGCCGAGTGAATACGCGTCAATCGCGCTCGTCCCACGCTGCGTTGCGTTCCTTGACCTTCTCAAGGGCATGCTCGGCTTCCTCACGAGTGGCGTATGGGCCGAGCCGGTCCTGAGCTCGACATCCGACCGGCCCTTCGACCGTGTGGTGGCGTAGGCAGTAGAACCATTGCGGCGCTTCATCGGTCATCGCTTGTCTCCTCGCTCCTGGCCGTGTCGCATCCGTGGACCGCAGTCAGGAGCACGCGTCCCCGGGCGTCGTTGCTTGCTGATGATTACTGCCCGGCAACGACGTCTTAGACTCGTCCACATGGCTTCCCTCGTGCCGGGCACTCTCTCACCGACCCGATCCGTACCCTCGCACATCACCCGTCCGGAATACGTCGGTAAGCCGCAGCCGACTCGTTACACCGGGCCCGATGTGCAAACTCCGGAGACGATCGAGAAGATGCGGGTCGCGGGTCGGCTTGCGGCACAGGCGCTGACCGAGGTCGGCAACGCGATCAAACCGGGGATGACCACGGACGATCTGGACCGGATCGGGCACGAGTTCCTGTGCGACCACGGCGCGTACCCGTCCACGCTCGGCTATCGGGGCTATCCGAAGTCGCTGTGCACATCGATCAACGAAGTGATCTGCCACGGCATCCCGGACTCGACGGTGCTGAACGACGGGGACATCGTCAACATCGACATCACGGCGTACATCGACGGAGTACACGGCGACACGAACGCGACGTTCGAGGTCGGTGAGCCCTCCGAGGAGGCGCGTCTGCTGGTCGAACGAACCCGCGAGTCGCTCAACCGGGCGATCAAGGCGGTCAAGCCGGGGCGGCAGATCAACGTGATCGGGCGCGTCATCGAGTCGTATGCAAAGCGCTTCGGCTACGGCGTGGTGCGGGTGTTCACTGGCCACGGCATCGCATCGTCGTTCCACAGCGGCCTGATCATCCCGCACTACGACGACCCGCGAGCCACCACGCTGCTGGAACCGGGCATGACGTTCACGATCGAGCCGATGCTCACCCTCGGCACGATCGAGCACCGGATATGGGCGGACAACTGGACCGCCGTGACAGTGGACGGAAAACTCACCGCTCAGTTCGAGCACACGATGGTCGTCACGGACGAGGGCGTCGAGTTGCTCACCGTCGCGTAAGTCAACATCCCGTGTGCTTGGCCATCACACGCATCACCGCTGCGTCAACGCACGTCGCCAGTGTGTCAAACTTCACCACTGTGTCAGATCGCCCGCCGCGGCGACGCTCTCGCATGCGTCCGCGAGTGCACCGAGCAGGCGCAGCGGGTCGGGCAGTTGGGCGGTCGGATCGTGGATCCAGCGGGCTCGTCCGCCGTTGACCGCACGGGCGGGCGGCACCAGGACGTACGAGCCGCGAGTGTGCCAGCGCAGGCCGGGGCCGCCGACTCCGGTCTCCGGCGCGGCGTCGAGGTCGCAGGGCCACCATTCATCGGAAGCGGAGTCGTCCTCGCCTCCGGCGCGGGCCCTGGTGAAGAAGAGACAGCGGTCGCCGACGGCCGAGACGGCGACTGGGCCCAGGGACTCGGTGGTGGACGTCAGCGCCCGGAACGCGATGCGTCCGGCGGAGATCGGGACGTCGAGCACGTCGTGGGTGCGGCCGGTGGGCGTGGCGAAGTTGACGTCCGGCAACCGCTGCCGCCAGCGGTCCAACGCAGCAGGGTCGGCACTGGCCTCGGTCTGCCAGCCATAGGACAGCGGATGGCCGGCCGGGTTGGGACAGCCCACACGGCTACAGGAACAGCCGGGGCCACGCGGGGCTGCCGCGGGGACGATGGCAAGGCCACGGGACACGAACGCGAGCAGCAGATCGGGTTCCTCGCGTCTGCGGCGCATGCCGGGAATCCGACCCCGGGTCGCCGCACGCTCGGCGCCTGTCGCTACCATCCTCGGCCCGCCCCTTCCCGCATTTCACCGATCGTCGAGCGACTGGGCCAACGATCGGCGGGGCGCGATCGGTTACCGGCCAGTCGGTCGATTCCCGGAGGTATGTGGGTCCCCCTCCGCGCGCCCAAGCCTACTGGCGTCGCGACGTACGCGTGGCCGAACTCTAATCTCTCGGTGCACGGCGGCACACATCGACGTGGCCTGACTCAGACGGACACAAGCGGTGACGGACACGCTTCGCTGCGAG
>NZ_DASYZI010000431.1:0-13899 GCF_035946395.1 Actinocrinis sp. | reverse complement strand
AGGATCGCCGCATGAAAATCCTGGTGACCGGCGGGGCCGGTTTCATCGGCTCGGAGTATGTCCGCTCGCTGCTCGCCGGCCGCCTCGACGGTGCCACCGAACACAGTGACAGTGACCACAGTGGCAGTGGACACAGCTCCGCCGGCCACACCGTCACCGTCTACGACAAGCTGACCTACTCCGGGAACGTGGCCAATCTCGCGCCGGTCGCCGACGATCCGCGCTACACGTTCGTGCGCGGCGACATCAACGACGCCGCCCTGCTGGACGAGGTGCTGCCGGGGCACGACGCGGTGGTGCACTTCGCCGCCGAGTCGCACGTGGACCGCTCGATCACCGGCGCCGGGGACTTCGTCACCACCAACGTGGTGGGCACCCAGATGCTGCTGGACGCGGTGCGGCGGGGCGGCATCCCCCGCTTCCTGCACGTCTCCACCGACGAGGTGTACGGCTCGATCGACGAGGGATCGTGGACGGAGGAGTGGCCGCTGTCGCCGAACTCCCCGTATTCGGCCTCGAAGGCGGGCTCGGACCTGCTGGTGCTCGCCGCGCACCGCACCCACGGCCTGAACGCGGTGGTGACCCGCTGCTCGAACAACTACGGGCACTACCACTTCCCCGAGAAGATGATCCCGCTGTTCGTGACGAACCTGCTGGACGGCGGGCGGGTCCCGCTCTACGGCGACGGTGGCAACGTGCGCGACTGGCTGCACGTCTCCGACCACGTGCGCGGCATCCACCTGGTGCTGACGAAGGGGCGCTCCGGCGAGGTGTACAACATCGGCGGCGGTACCGAGCTGACGAACAAGGAGCTGACGCAGCGTCTGCTGGACGCCTGCGGAGCCGACTGGAGCAGCGTGGACAACGTGCCCGATCGCAAGGGCCACGACCGGCGCTACTCGCTCGACATCACCAAGATCGGCCAGGAGCTCGGCTACGCCCCGCAGGTGTCGTTCGACGAGGGCCTGGCACGTACGGTCGAGTGGTACCGGGAGAACCGGGCGTGGTGGGAGCCGCTGAAGGCGAAGGCGGCCCTGTAGCGATGACGCGGACAATGAGCCGTTGGTTGGTGACCGGCGCGGGCGGGATGCTCGGGCGGGAGCTCACGGATTTGCTGGCCGATGGGCCGGACGAGGGACGCGCGCTCAGCCGCGCGGAGCTCGACATCACCGATCCGGCCGCGCTCAAGTCGGCGGTCGGGGGCGTGGATGTCGTTGTCAACGCCGCGGCGTGGACCGACGTGGATGGCGCGGAGAGCAGCGAGGCGGACGCGACCGCGGTGAACGGGACCGCGGTGCGGCATCTGGCGTCTGCGTGTGCTGATGCCGGGGCGGTCCTGCTGCACGTGTCGACCGACTACGTCTTCCCCGGCGACGCGACCGCGCCGATTCCCGAGGACGCGCCGACCGGACCGGTCAACGCGTACGGCCGCGGCAAGCTGGTCGGTGAGCAGGCGGTCTTCGAGACGCTGCCGGACGCGGGGTACGTCGTGCGCACCGCATGGCTGTACGGCTCGCACGGCAAGAACTTCGTCGCCACCATCCTGAAGGCGGCCGAGCAGCGTGACTTCCTGGACGTGGTGGACGACCAGCGCGGCCAGCCGACGTGGGCGCGCGCCCTGGCGCGGCAACTGATCGCGCTCGGCGGCGCGGCGGTGGCGGGGCGGGCACCGGCCGGGGCGTACCACGGGACGAGTTCGGGCGAGACGACGTGGTACGGCCTGGCCCGCGCGGCCTTCGAGCTGACCGGGCTCGACCCGGAGCGAGTCCGCCCGACGACCAGCGACCGCTTCCCGCGACCGGCGCCGCGGCCCTCGTACAGCGTGCTCGGCCACGAGCGCTGGGCCCTGGCCGGACTGGAGCCGATGCCGGACTGGCACGCGTCGCTGGCCGCGTTTTTGGATGAACTCAGTACTAGATGAACAGTACTAGATGAACACAGCCCTGAATGAGCACGGTCGGCGTTCGTAAGCACTGAAACCAGAGGGATATCAGATGCCGAGCATCGACATCATGATGCCGTACTACGGCGATGTCGCCATGATGCAGGCGGCGGTGCGCAGCATCCTGGGGCAAAGCGACCCGGACTGGCATCTGACCGTGGTGGACGACGGCGAGGCCGCCGGGGTTCCGCAGTGGTTCGCCGCGCTCGACGACGTCCGGGTCGACTACCAGCGCAACCCGGTGAACCTCGGCGTGACCGGCAACTTCCGCAAGTGCGTCGACCTGGCGAAACGCGACCGGATGGTCATGATGGGCAGCGACGACCTGATGCTGCCCGACTACGTCGCGACGATCCGGCGGTTGGAGGCGCTCAGTCCCGGAGCCGGGATCGTCCAGCCCGGCGTGGAGATCATCGACGAAACCGGTACGGTCGTGCCCGGCGGGCTGGTGGATCGGACCAAGCGGCGGGTATACGCGCCCAAGGGCCCGGGGCCGCACCGCATGCGCGGCCAGGAACTCGCGGTGAGCCTGCTGCGCGGCAACTGGCTGTACTTCCCCTCGATCTGCTGGCGCACCGACGCGGTCGCCGCGGTGAGCTTCCGCGAGGACCTGGAGGTGATCCAGGACCTCGACATGATCATCAAGCTGGTGGAGCGGGGCGAGGAACTGATCGCCGGGGACCACGTGTGCTTCCAGTACCGGCGGCACACCGCCAGCGAGTCGGCGAAGCAGGCCATCGACGGCCGCCGCTTCGCCGAGGCCCGCGCCTTCTTCCTGGAGACCGCGGACCATCTGGACGCTGTTGGCTGGACTGAGGCTGCGACGGCGTCCCGCCGACACCGCTCGGCTCGGCTGCACGCGCTGAGTCTGGTGCCGGTGGCGGCCAGAGAGCGGCGGCCGGACTCCGTGCGGCAGTTGCTTCGTTACGCCGCCTCGCCGAGCAAGCGGCTCGGGTCGTAAAGGTCAGCAGCGGATCAGCAGCGGATCAGCGGCGGACTAGGGCGAGGAAGAGCGTCAGGAAGGCCCGGCCTAGGTAAAGCATCGCCTTGAACGGCGACTGGCTCGGCGTTCCCGTCAGCCGCAGCCGCATCGCCACGGGAATCTGGCTGACGCGGTAACCGAGCCGCAGTGTGCGTACCAGCGTCTCGACGGTGTCACCGAGATACTCGACCGGGTACCACTCGGCGAACAGGTTGATCAGGTCGCGGTCGCAGGCACGGAAGCCCGACGTCGTGTCGGTCAACTTCGTGTGCGCAAGCCTGGAGAGCACCCAGGAGAGCATGCTCATCGCCCACTTGCGCGGGCCGTGCACGCGGTACTCACCCTCACCGGCGAAACGCGCACCAATGACCAGCGACGCCCCCGACAGCGCGTCGATGAGCTTCGGGACGTACGCGGGGTCGTGCTGACCGTCGGCGTCCACCTGGATCGCGATGTCGTAGTCGTGGTCGCGCGCGTAGCGGTAGCCCAGGCGCATCGCCCCGCCGACACCGAGGTTGTACGGGAGCGTCACGGCGACGGCGCCCGCGCCGCGGGCCACCCCGGCGGTTCCGTCGGTGGATCCGTCGTCCACCACCAGGACGTCGACGAACGGCAGCGCGTCGTGGATCTCCCCGACGACGCCCTCGATCGAGCCGGCCTCGTTCCAGGCCGGTACTATGATCAAGACCCGTGCCGACGAGCCCGGAACCGCCTCGGCCCGTGGCTGCGAGCTCAGGGTATCCGTCACGACGCCGAACGCTCCTCGATCTGCTCGTCCATCCGCAGCCGCAGCAGGGCGACCTCCTCGGCCAGCACCCGGGTCTCGTCCTCAAGCCGACTGGCCTCCCAGCTCAGATGGAGGCAGACCAGCAGGAGGAACATCACGCCGAAGAACAGCACCAGGCTGACCCCGTTGGCCACGCCCACGGCGATGGCCACCCGGTTCAGGGCGCGGGGGAACAGTCCGAGGCCCAACACGATGACGCCGACGAAGATCCACAGCACCGCGTACTTCTCGCGCAGCCGCCGGCGGCGGACGAGTTCGAAGATGAAGCCGAGGAACAGCAGCGCCGTCGCCCCGGTGAGAATCGTCAGATTCATCGGTCCTCCTCTCTGCTTGCCGGATTGTTTCACGCTCGGTCCGCTGTTTCGAGCGCGGCCGCCCGCTACGGCGGCCATGCCGCGCCGAACGGCTGTCGGGGAGCGAGCCGCGCGAGCGCGGGCGCGACGTTACGGTTTCGCCGTAGGGCCACACCACAGACATGCATGGCATCAGACCCGCTTACCCGCCTAAACTTTCGCAGCCGACCAATGGGGGTGGGCGTCTGATTCCGACACGAGGTGCCACCGAGATGGGATCACAAGTGCAGGGTCGCTGGGTTCGCTCCGCCCCGGACCAGCTGCCTCGGCAGCGCGCCATCCCCGCACGCGTGACCGCTGAACGCCGCATCTCCGGCCGCGATCCCCGGCTGGTCGGCGGCCTGCTGGCGGCCGCCTGGGCGCTGCCCGTGGTCACCCACCTGCTGCGCGCGGACGCGTTGCTGATCGTCGTCGTGGTGTACGTCACCGGCGGCCTGCTGCGGATGGGCGGCACCGTACTCGACCGGCTGATGGTCACCCTCGGCCTGCTCATCGGCGCGGCCATCGCCGCCGGGATCCCGTTCTCGTTCTGGCCCTTCGGACTGAATCCGGTCGCCGTCGGCGGCACCGCGCTGACCGTGCTGCTGGCCATCGGGGTCGCGCTCGAACGCCGCCCGCGGTGGCCGAAGCGGGTGCTCGGCAGCGACATCGTGCTGCTCGGCGGGGCGGGCGCCGCGGCCGCGGTGGCGTTCGGGCCGCTCTGGTACGCGACGCCCGGCCACCGGCTGGCCTTCTCCGCACTCACCGGAGACAGGGTGCGGCACTTCAGCCTGTTCGACACGATTCACCGGCTCGGCGGCTACACGTATCTGCTCCAGGGTAAGTCCAGGTCGATCGTCGACCCCGGGATGCTCGCGGTCTACCCGCCCGGCCAGCACTACACGTACGCCCTGCTGGACATCTTCCTCACGTCACGCACGGATCCGGGCAGCCCGACCGCCGAGTTGCTGCGCTACGAGATCTACACCTGCCTGGGCTACGGCTTCTTCGTCCTGTGCGTGGCCTGGGGCGCCCGTTGGGTCGCCGGACCGGCGATGGCCGGATGGCGGCGAACATTCATGGCCGCGGCGATCGCCTCGTTCCTGTCCACCGGCGTCTTCACCACGTCCATCTGGTGCGGCTGGGACCCGCAGATCTTCGCGATGGGCCTGCTGGCCCTGATAGCCGCCTGCGCCATCCGGCCCCCGTCCGACGGCAGGCTGCACATCCTGCTGATGGCCTCGCTCACCGTCGCGATCTTCCTCACGTACGAGCTGTTCGCGCCGTTCGTCGCCCTCATCCTCGTCGTGTCCGGCTGGATCTACCGCAAGCGCTGGCTGCCGCACTGGCGGCTCGCGGCGGGCGCCGCGGTGGTCACCATGCCGCTGTCGCTGTCCGAGCTGGTGTCCGCGAAGGCGGGCGGCCTCCAGTCCTCGCAGGCCGCGCTGAGCATCGGCTTCGCCATCCCGATGTCGGGGTACAGCCTCGCGGTCATCGGGGTGCTCTCGCTGGCCGGGTTCGCGACCGCGGCCGCGCGGCGCCGGCCGTCCGCGATGGCCGCGCTGATCAGCGGCGCGGTCTGCGGCCTGGCGGTGATCGCGTTCTGGGCGTATCAGCACGCGACCATCCACACCACCTCTTACTACTTCGAGAAGGCCGTGCAGGCCTGGGTGATCGTGGCGCTGGTGGGCGTGGGCACGGCCGGGCACCTGTTGCACCGCCCCGCCCTGCCGAGCCGGGGCCTGGCGGGCGCGGTGCTGGGCACGTGCGCCATCCTGGCCGGGTTCGTCGGGACGGACAGCATCTGGCACGGCCACATCGTGTTCAGCTACGCGAAGATGAAGCCGGGGTCGCACACCACCTGGGGACGCATGTGGGCGAGCGGTCAGTTCGTCTTCCCGGCGAACCGCGACGCGATGAGCACGCTCAAAGCGCGCAGCCTGCTCGGCGACGGGCAGCCGACGCTGACCGTGTGGGAGAACCACAGCCTGGAGAACATCAACCTCTCGCTGGTCATGGCGGCGCTCAACCACGACGACGGGCAGATCTCGCCGCAGATCTACCAGCTGAGCAACCTGGACGACCTGGGCACCATCCCCGGCGGGACGCCGACCGCGCAGCAGCAGGCGAACCTGGCGGCTCTGGAGGACATCCTGGCCAAGTCGCCCACGCCACTGCGGGTCATCGTCGGTGACGGCACGCTCGCCCGGCTGCTTGGCCAGTGGGGCACGCAGCACCCTGACGTCACCGGGCTCAAGCAGGTGGTGCTCATCCCCAACCTGGGCAACGGTGGCTAGGAGAGCGCTAAGGCCTTGGCCGGATCAGCGCGATGGCCATCCGCGCCGGATAGTCCGGATAGTAAGGCGCCGGGGCGCCCTGAGGCTGAAGGCCTGTGGGCGGCCCGGCAACGCGGCCAGCCGGACTGTGTTTGATCAACCGCGTAGGGCAGATTGCGCCCGGCCAAGGCCTTCAGCGCTCGCCCAGCCGCCGTTGCACAAGTGGGTCTCTCACACGGCGACGGTTTCGTGCACGCCCGCGAACAGGTCGTCTTCGGGCAGCGTGGTGTCCACGTGGGAGCGGATCAGTTCGTAGTCCTCGGTCGGCCACACCTCGCGCTGGATCTCCATCGGGATGCTGAACCACCAGCCGTCCGGGTCGATCTGGGTGGCGTGCGCGAGCAGCGCGCGGTCGCGGATCTCGAAGTAGTCCGCGCACTGCACGCGCGTCGTGGTCTTCCGCTCGCGACGCTGCTTGCGCTCACCGGCGCCGTCCGTGTCACCGGCCTTGCCCCCGTCAGGTGCCTTGTCCCCGGCGCCGTCCGGGTCGCCGTCGCCGCCCTTGTCCGCGTTGGGGTCGTTCTCGGTCCACCACTTCTTGATCCACTCCGCGTACGGCGACTCAAGCCCGCGCTGCTCCATCGCGTTGTGCAGGGCGAGCACCCGGTCCTTGTTGATGGCCCGGTCGTAGTAGAGCTTGAGCGGCTGCCAGGGCTCGCCGGCCTCCGGGTAGCGGTCGGGATCGGGGGCCGCGTCGAAGGCCGCGACGGTGATGTTGTGGCACTGGATGTGGTCGGGGTGCGGGTAGCCGCCGTCCTCGTCGTACGTGGTCACCACGTGCGGACGGAACTCGCGCATGAGCTTGACCAGCGGCTGCGCGGCCGTCGCCACGTCCTCAAGTGCGAAGCAGCCCTCGGGCAGCGGCGGCAGCGGGTCGCCCTCGGGCAGCCCGGAGTCGACGAAGCCGAGCCACGCCTGGTTCACGCCGAGGATTTCGCGGGCCGCCGCCATCTCCGCGCGGCGCACCTCGTGAATGTTGGCCGCGAGCTCCGGGTCGTCCTTGAGTTTCGGGTTGAGCACGTCCCCGCGCTCGCCGCCGGTACACGTCACCACCAGCACATCTACGCCCTCTGCGACGTAGCGTGCCATGGTCGCCGCGCCCTTCGACGATTCATCGTCCGGGTGTGCATGTACTGCCATCAGCCGAAGCCGCTGGTCCACGGGCCGCTCTCCCTCGTCTGAATGATTCGTGTGGTTGGCCGTGGCCAATGTCACGGCAGCCTCTATAGTGACGGACGACCGTGTCCGATGCCGAAACTTGCGGCGCCGGACCCGGTTCGATAACAAAGCACTGTGTAGCAGAGCACGCTCCAGTCACCCACCATTCCCGGCACAACCGAGGGATTCATGACGGACACGATAGGTTCGACGCCCCAGCAGCCATCCCGGTCCCAGTCGGGCCAGGAGTCGACGCGCTCCGGGCGCTTCCGGCTACCCGAGCCGGAAACGGAGTCGGGGGATGCCGGCACGTCGCAGCCGACGCGGTCAACCAGGTCCGCGTTTCGTCCCGCATCCGCCCAGCGCGCCGACGCGGCCGAAAACTCGTCGAAGGCGGCGCCGCTGGACAACCGCTACGGCAAGAAACGGGGCATGGGGGCGGTAAAGAAAATCGGGCTGGCCGTCATCGGCCTGCTCATCCTTGGCGCAGCGGTCGGTTACATCGGCTGGCAGCAGGCCAACCCGACCATCCAGGGCACCGTCACCAGCTTCAACCCCTCGGCCAACACGGTCGTGGTGACCTTCGAGATCGACAAGCCGGCCGACCGCAACGCGACCTGCACACTGGCCGCCGAGGACGTACACGGCACGGTCATCGGCTCCGCGTCGGTGCCGATCATGGCGGGGCGGCAGAAAAACGTCCAGGACTACACCCTGAAGACGACGTCCACGGCCAACACCGTGATCGTGCAGAGCTGCTCGCTTACCTCCTGACCCGTCCCGGGCCGCCCCCACCGGCCCGTCTTACCCATCCGACCTGCTGCGCCATACCCCAAGCCACCGCGACCGGCGTCCGGTCACAGTCCGCTGCGGATTGTCGGTCGCGCTTGGTAACCTCGTTGTTTCGCGGGTATCCATTCGGACGGGTATCCGATCTATCCGCTTGACGCTACGAGGAGCATCCGTGACCCAGACCAGCGACAACGTCACCTGGCTCACCCAGGAGGCGTACGACCGGCTGAAGGCCGAGCTGGATTACCTCCAGGGTCCGGGCCGTACCGACATCGCGAAGAAGATCGAGGCCGCCCGCGAGGAGGGCGACCTGCGGGAGAACGGCGGTTACCACGCCGCCAAGGAGGAGCAGGGCAAGCAGGAGGCACGCGTCCTACAGCTTCGTCAGTTGCTGGAGAACGCCCAGGTCGGCATCGCGCCGACGGTCTCCGGGATGGCCGCCCCCGGCATGGTGGTCAAGGTGGCCTTCGACGGGGACGACGAGGACACGCTCGAATTCCTGCTCGGCTCCCGGGAGGACGCGGGGGCCTCGATCGAGGTCTACTCGCCGCAGTCGCCGCTCGGCTCGGCGATCAACGGCCGCCGGATCGGCGAGACTGCGGAGTACGAGCTGCCGAGCGGGAAGACGCTGGCGGTCAAGCTGCTCGCGGCGGAACCGTACGCGGCGTGACACGCGCAGCTCGCGTGGCTCACGTAGCACGACGATCACTTATCTGAACGGGCTCCGTCCCGCATACGCGGGAGGTGCGGGACGGGTCGGCCTGCATGGGATGTGGTTGTGTGGATGTGGTTGTGAGGATGTGGCTGGGTGGATTTGACTGCGCGGTGAATGTGACTGCGGTGGGCGTGACTGCGCGGACGTGTGTGGATGCCGGACCGGGTCGATCCGGCGGACCCCGGCATCGCAGGACCCCGGCGTCACAGCCAGCCCTTCTCCTGCGCGATGCGGACTGCCTCGGCACGGTTGCGCGCCCCGGTCTTCTGGATGCAGGCGGACAGGTAGTTGCGCACCGTGCCCTCGGACAGGTTCAGCTTCTCGGCGATCTCGGCGTTGACCGAGCCGTCGGCCGAGGCCGCGAGCACGTCCCGCTCCCGCCCGGTCAGGGGATTGACACCGTCGGCGAGCGCGGCGGCGGCCAGGTCCGGGTCGATCACCCGCTCCCCCGCCAGTACCCTGCGCACCGCTTCGGCAAGCCGGGCCGCGGGTGCGTCCTTGACCATGAAGGCCGCGGCGCCCGCCTCCATCGCCCGGCGCAGGAAGCCGGGGCGGCCGAACGTGGTGAGGATGACGACCTTCGTCGCCGGATGCCGCGTGCGCAGTTCGGCGGCGGCCGCGAGGCCGTCGAGGCCCGGCATCTCGATGTCCAGCAGCGCCACGTCCACCCCGCCGAGCGCGGTCACCGCGGCGACCACCTCGTCGCCCCGGCCGACCTGCCCGACGACGCACATGTCCGGTTCGAGGTCCAGCAGCATCGCCAGCGCCTCGCGGATCATCGCCTGGTCCTCGGCCAGCAAGATCCTGATGGGTTGCCCTTGACCAGGTTGACCCCGTTGATCCGGTACACCACCGCCCGCGTTCACGCGGGAAACCCTAGCGGCTCTCGTCCACAGGCAGCGTGGCGGCCAGCCGGAATCCGTGCGGGGCGACCGGGCCGGCGGCCAGCGAGGCGGCGAAGGGGGCGAGACGTTCGTGCAGCCCGGTCAGGCCGTTGCCCCAGCTCGCTTCGTCGAGCCGGGGACGCCCGGAGTGCTCGGCCACGCCCCTGCTCGCGTCCGTGCCGACTCCCAGGCCCTGGCCCCGGCTCACGCCCACGCCCCCTTCACCTCCCTCTCCACCCCTGTATTCGCCGCCGCGTCCATCAGCGCGTCCGCGCTTGGGCACGGCGGTCCCGTTGTCGGTGACTTCGAGCGTGACGGTGCGTTCACCGTTCACGCGCGCCTCGATCAGCCGTGCCCGGCACCAGGTCGCGCCGGAGTGCCGCACCACGTTGGTGACCGCTTCGCGCAGACACCAGGCCAGCACCGACTCGGCCTGCGGATCGAGCCCGCTCGGCCGGCGAGCCAGCACCGGATCGTGCTCGAAGGAGATCTGCGCGGCCTCCAGCGCGGTGCGCGCGGAAACCGTCTCGACGGCGAGTGTCGCGCGCCGGTAGCCGGAGACCGCTTCACGGATGTCGGCCAGCGCCTGCCGGGAGACCTGCTCGATGTCGGCGACCTGCTTCTGCGCCGCGGCGGGGTCCGCCGGGATCAGCCGGCGGGCCAGCTCGGCCTTGAGCGTGATCGTCGCCATCGAGTGCCCGGCCAGGTCGTGCAGGTCGCGGGCCATCCGCAGCCGCTCCTCGTTGGTGGCCAGGTGCTTGACCTCCTCGCGGGCCCAGTGCAGTTCGACGATGAGGTTGCGCATCCGGCGGACGCCGACCACCGCGAAGCAGGCGAAGACCGAGGGCAGCACCATCCAGCCCCAGGTCCCGGCGTCCACACCGCGCAGCGCCGCCTCGGCGGCGAGGGCCGCAGTGGCCAGTACGCCGCCGACCGGCGCCCAGCGCCGTGGCTCGTATGGCAAGACCGCGCCGCAGGCCGAGGCGACGTAGATCCACAGCGCGATCCACGCCGGGCTGGCCACGATCGGCAGCACGATCGCCAGCCCGACCACGGCCAGCAGAAGGCTCGTCGACTTGCGATCCATGCTCTGCGGCGCGTGCGGACGGCTGCGCCCGCGACGGCTGCGCACGACGATCTTGGTGTAGGCGTAGCAGAAGAGCCAGAAGCCGATCATCCCCGCGGCCTGCCGCCAGGGCTGGTACTTCCGGCTGAAGTTGTCCACCAGCGGGACGAGCAGGTAAACCAGCCAGACTCCGGCCCACAGCCATCCCGCCGGGGCCGACTGCCCCAGCGGGATGTCCCTCTCGTCGTCGCTCATCCGCCCGGCTCCGCCTGATTCAGCCCGCGTCCACGCCGCGACGGTACATCCGCGCGGCCAGCACGCCCGCGCCGACCAGCCAGGCGAGCAGGATCAGCAGCCCGTTGGCGGGCAGGTGCGCGCCGCTGACCACGTCGGTGGACAGTTCCCGGACCCAGTAGGTCGGCAGCGCCTTGCCGACGTTCTCCAGCGCGCCGCTGAGCGGGAAGAACTGCCCGCCGAGGAACGAGCCGCCGACGTAGATCAGGATGTTGACCATCTGCACCGAGTCCTGCGGCACGCCGTAGCCGATCGCGATGCCGAGCGCGGTGAAGGCGAGCGAGCCGATCCACAGCACCAGGAAGGCGGTCAGCCACTTGGCCGCGCTCAGCTGCACGCCCATCGCGCCGCCGACCGCGAAGACGATCACGATCGCCGGAACGGTGGCCAGCGTCGCCGAGGCGATCTTGCTGATCACGTAGCCGTTGCCGGGCAGCGCGGTCAGTCTCAGCTGCCTGATCCAGCCCTCCTTGCGCTCGATGGCGATCTTCTGCGCGTTCGTGGTCAGCGCCGCGCCGAGCGCGCCGAAGGATGCGTACGCGATCAGGTAGTACGTGCGATAGCTGATGCCCGTGCCGTCAACGTGCTGCGTCGACTTGGTGGCGCTGGCGCTGAGCAGGAACAGCACGGTCGGGTAGAGGATGGTGAAGAACATGACGCGGCGGTTGCGCAGCGCGCGCAGGACTTCCAGCCGGGTCAGCGCGATCACGCCGGTCATCGGGTGCCCTCCGTCCGCGCGAACGCGTCCGCGCCATCGTCGTCCTGCTTCGTGATCGCGACGAAGGCCTGCTCCAGGCCGAGCGCGCTGATCTCGATCTCCTCGGGCCGGTGGCCGGCGTCCAGGATCGAGTAGAAGGTCTTGTCCGAGTCCGAGCTCTGGATCAGCACCCGGTCGTTGATCACTTCGAGCGAGACCACGTTCGGCAGCAGGAGCAGCTGGTCGCGGGTGATCCCGGGCAGCCGGAAGGAGATCCGCTGGAAACCGGCCCGCGCCTTGATGTCGGCGGCGGTGCCGTTCGCCAGCAGCCGACCCTTGTTGATCACTATCACTTGGTCGGCGATCTGGTCGGCCTCCTCCAGGTAGTGGGTGGCGAACAGGATCGTCTTGCCGCGCTCGGCCTCGGCCTTCATCGCCTGCCAGAAGATCTGCCGGTTCTCCACGTCCATGCCGGTGGTCGGCTCGTCGAGCACGATCAGGTCGCTGTCCCCGGCGATCGCGATGGCGAAGCGGACCCGCTGGGTCTGGCCGCCGGAGAGCTTGTCCGCCTTGCGGTCGGCGATGTCGGCGATGTTGGCGCGGCCCAACACCTCGGCGACCGGCAGCGGCCGCGGGTGCAGCTTGGTCATCAGGGTGAGCAGCTCGCCGACGGTCACGTCGCTGAGCAGACCGCCGGACTGGAGCATGGCGCCGACCTGCCCGGAGGTGATCGCCTCACGCGGCGACTTGCCGAAGACGCGCACCCGGCCGGAGGTCGGCCGCTTCAGGCCGAGCAGCATGTCGATGGAGGTGGACTTGCCCGCCCCGTTCGGGCCGAGGAACGCGATGGTGCGGCCGGCCGGGAGGTCGAGGCTGAGCTCGTTGACCGCCTTGACCTGCCCATAATGTTTGGAGACGTTCTCGAACGTCACCGCGGAAGGGCTCAGCCCGCCGCGTGGTCCCGTAGTCATACCGATGGAGTCCCGTCGTCAAAATCCCCCGGGGTGCCATTACCCGCCACCCCGGCAACTGAGTCCATCGAACCGGATCGGACTACGCGGCGTCAGTGCGCGGCGTCCTGAACCTCATATGACAATCGTCATGCCTTGACTGTGCATTAGTCAGAACTGTGCATCAGTCAGATCAGGCCATCAATCAGATCAGCGCAGCAGTCGGATCAGCACAGTAGTCATGGCAGGGCGTGGTCAGGTCAGTGCAGCAGGCCGCCGAGAATGCCGGTGGGTGACGGGCTTGGCGCGGCGGACGGCGGCGGAGCGCCGCCGCCAGCACCGCCACCTGCGCCGCCGCCTGAACCGGAGCTCGCACTGGGGCTCTTCGTCGGCCCGGCAGTGACCCCCGTACCAGGCTGCGTCGGCGAGCTGCCGCCACCGACGCAGCCGTCGCCGCTCTGCGGGAGGTACGTGACGTGGTACTGCTCCGCACCGACCTGACTGCCGTCGCGCAGCAGCGTGCGGGTCACGTCGACCTGGAAGCCGACGGCCGAGCCCTGCGTGCAGCTTGAGCCGGCCGGGCGGGACGGCTGGACGATCGCGGTGCGCTGCGAGACCTGCACGTTCACCGCGTCGTACTGCCTCTCACCGAGCAGCGCGACGGTGAGCGCGTCGTTCGCGTAGGAGGCGTACAGGTAGACGGGATGGTCACCGGTGTTCGTCCACTGAAGGTCGGTGCCGGGCGCGACGACGGCCGCGTCGAGGCCGACCGGATACCGATCGACGTACGAGGCGTGCGGGTGATGCATCGTGTCGCCCATACCGGAGGCGAAGGCCGCGCCGAAGACCGCGGTCGCGACCGTGTCGACGCCCTCGTGCTGTGCCGCGGCGGAGAGCGCGAAGCCGTTGGCACCGGTCGGCGCTCCGACCGATTTGAGGAACGACCAGGTGTCCGCGGGCTGGA
>NZ_DASYZI010000430.1:0-11309 GCF_035946395.1 Actinocrinis sp. | reverse complement strand
CGCGTCGTGGGCGGTGTGCAGGCGGTGGGCGATCGCGATCACCGTGCGACCGTCGAGCACGGCTGAAAGCGAACGCTCCAAGTGACGGGCGGCACGCGGGTCGAGCAGCGAGGTCGCCTCGTCGAGCACGAGAACCTTCGGGTCGACCAGAAGCAGCCTGGCAAGAGCCAACTGTTGGGCTTGGGGCGCCGTGAGGCTCACTCCGCCGGATCCGACGCGGGTGTCGAGTCCGTCAGGGAGCGCCATCGCCCAGGAGTAGGCGTCCACGGCGCTCAGCGCGCGCCACAGCTCGTCGTCACCATCGCGGGCCTGCTGGTCAACGCCGACCTGTGAGGCACCACCATCACGACTGCTCTCGCCGCCGCCACCGTTACTACCACCACGACCACTACTACTACCGCTACCGCCGCCATTACCCCTACCGCCGCCCCTACCACTACTGCCACCACCACAGCGAGCGCTTTCACCAACAACACCGCCATTGTCACCACTGCCACCGCCACTACTACTACCACCACTACCACTACCACCGGCACCGGCACCGGCACCGGCACCCAAGCCACTGACCTGCTGACCATCGCCGTTCGCCAGCCCCAGGTGGAGGTTGTCACGCAGCGTCCCCGCAAAAACGTGGTGATCCTGCGTGACCAGGACTACCTCACCGCGCAGTTCGTCCAGCGGCAGCTCGATCAGGGGCGCACCACCGAGGGCAACGGTGCCCACGCGTGGCCCATGGATACCGGCGAGAAGACGCCCGAGGGTGGATTTTCCTGCACCGGACGGACCGACCATGGCGAAACGTTCGCCCGGACGCACAGTCAGGTCCACACCGTGCAGTACGTCGCGGCCCTCGACGTAGGCGAAGCGAACAGTGTTTCCGACAAGCTCGCGTGGCTCGGCGACAGTACGGTCGCCCGGCGCGCGGTCCGGCGGAACCTGCGCGACGCCGAGGAGACGGGCTAGCGATGCCCCGCCGACCTGCAACGTGTCCAGCCAGTCAAGGAGGGTGTTGAGCGGAATCATCAGCTGTTGGATATAAAGCGTCACGGCGGTGACCTGAGCGAGGCTCACCCAGTGGCGGGAGTACGCGTAACCACCGAGCAGAAGGGAGCCTGCCACCGGTACGACATAACTGAATTCCTGAACCGGCCACATCACGACGCGCAAGCTCAGCGTGTAGAGCTCCGCCGCGTAGGAGCCTCTGATGTCCTCGTCCGTGCTCGCGATCCGGCGCTGTTGCAGGCCGAACGCCTCAACCGTGGCCGCGCCCTCAACGGTCGCGGCAAGACCGTCGGTGATCCGCGCATACGCGGCCGCTTCGCGCAGATAGCCAGCAGTGGCGCGACGCAGATACCAGCGGGTGACTACAGCGAGTGGAGCCGCCACGATCAGGATGACCGTCGACAACAGCGGCGACACCAGCACGGTGGCGGCAAGCGTCAGCAGCATCGTCACGAGCGCGACGAGGATTTCCGGGGCGGCCATCTGGGCCGAGCGCCGCAACGCGTCCACGTCCCGCGACGCGCGGGTGACCAGGTCACCGCTGCCGGCACTCTCCACTGTGGACAGCGGAAGAGCGAGCACCTTGTCCACAAAGTCCTCACGCAGTTCAGCGAGGACCGTGGTACCGAAACGCCCGGCGGCGACGTAAGCGTAGCGGATGAGCGCAGTCTGCACGATGACGAAGCCTGCGAGTGAGGCTGCGAGTAGGTTGACGTGGCCGACCGTCGTCCCGTCCTGGACGCCCTGGACAAGCTGACCGAGCAGGCGCGGGCCAATCAGCCCTGCCACCGCCGCAAGCGCGTACAGAACCATGGTCTCGGCGAGCGCGCGAGGGTGACGCACGACGATCTCCCGTGCGTATCGCCGCACCTGCTTCGGGTCGGCGATCGGAAGGAGCTTGGCGCTCACCCTTCGTCCTCTCCGCGGGTGACAACCGCCGCATAGCGCGGTTCGGTCGCAAGCAGATCGCGATGTGTGCCCACTGCGACGGTGCGGCCTTCCTCGACGAACGCGACGCGGTGCGCGCGATCGAGCAACAGCGGGCTGGTCGTGAACACCACAATCGTGGCCGATGCGATTGCCGATACCGGCCGCGACGACGCCGCCAACGCTGCTTCCGGTGACGCCCCCACCAGCGACGGCTCAGAGACCGATGGCTCACCGGCCGATAGCTCAGGGAGCGAGGGCTCGAATACCTCCGCCAAAGCGGCAGGTCGCGAAACCTCACCACCAGCTATGGCTGCCAACGCCACGAGCCGTCGCGAGGCTTGGTCGACCTCGTCCGTACCCGCGTGCCGCCACTCCCCCGGCGACTCCCGCGGCAACTCCCCGGGCAGTTCCTCCGCCGCCTCAAGATCGAGCGGTGCATCATCAATAGACGGATCAACTAGGCCGACTTGGCCTTCTCCCTTACGAAGCATTCCCAGGCTGGCAAGGTTCTGCGCGATCCGCGCCTCCGTATGCGCGTCCACCGCGCTCGTCGGCTCGACGAGGATCGTGATCTCGCTACCAGCCAACAGTGCCCTGGTGAGGCGAAGACGCTGCAACTGTCCGCCGGAGAACGTGCGCCCGCCATCCACGACCTCGGCGTCGAGGCCATCCTCCAAGGCAGCAATGACATCCCGCGCTGACGCGATGTCGATCGCGGCGAGGATCTCTTCGACAGTCGCACGTCCGCTGGGGTCGAGCTCGACGCGAAGCGTGCCAGTGAATAATCGGTCGCTGTTGCGTGCCAACAACACGCGCGACCGGACCTCCGCCAAACGCATCTCAGCCAGCGGTACACCGCCGAGCGTCGGACGCCCGCTGTCCTCGAAGCGCGCGAGACGAGCTGCCAGCGCCTCGGCGTCGGCAGGGTCGGCACATGCGACCGCGAACAGCGTGCCTGGCTCGACCTCGATACCTGACTCCCCATCAGCGAGCATCGAGCCCGCAGGGGGCGAGACCGGCCGAACAGGGTCGTCGATGTCAGGCCTGAGATTCAGAATGCGCACGACGCGACGGGCCGCAACGTGCGCGCGTGTGAAGTTGTCCGCGGCCTCCATGAGTGTGCGCAACGGTTCCGCGAGAAACGCCGCGTAACCGTAGAAGGCAACGAGGTCACCCACCGTGATCCGGCCGTTGAGCGCGAATCGCGCGGCCAGGAACGTCACCCCGGACACGATGATGCCCGGCATCAGTACCTCGACCGCCGCGAGTCCCGACTCGACTCGGGTGACCGCCAACGCAGCGACGCGCAACCCCTGGGATTCGCGCCGGTAACGATCAGCGAACGCTGACTCGCCTCCGATGCCGCGCAGCACACGCAGCCCGGCCGCGATGTCGATCGCGCGCGCGGTCAACTCGCCCTGTTGCGAGCGGAAGTGCTTCTGCCGCTCGTGCAGCGGCCGCAGCAGAAAGCCGGTGAGCGCTGTCAGCACCGGCACGCCCAGCAGCACGATCAGGCCCAGTGGCAGCGACGTGGTGAGCATGATCGCGGCGATGGCGATAATCGCGACGACCGCCCCGGAAAGTCTGGCCGTGACATCGAGGCCGCTGCCGATCTCGTTGATGTCCGACGTACCCACGGCCACCACGTCGCCTTGCGCGATGTGTTTCTGGAGCGTCGCGCCGAGCCTGACCGTCTGCCTGGTCACCACTTGCACCGTCGTGTAGGCCGCCGCCAGGTAGTTGCTCATCGCATTGCGGTGCCGCAAGATTCCAGACACCGCGGTCGTGGCGCCCAACAGCAGCACAACCGCCGCCCAGCCCAGCAGTTCGGCTCGGTCGCGATGGACGATGCCAGCGTCGATGGTGCGGCCGATCACGGCAGGCATCAACGCCTGCGAGACCATCCACACGACACCGAAAACCATGCCGCCGAGGATCGTGGAGCGCAGCTCACGAGCCAGCCAGAGGAGGTATCGCGTGGCTGATCGGACATCGGGGTCGCCGGGATCCGGCACGGGAAGGCGTCGCATGGCGCCTTCACGGTAGGGCGCGCGACGACGCGGTCGCACCTGAATTACCAGCGCTGGCAAAGGGGGCACGGCAGGTGGAAACGATCGAACTGACCGGGCAGGCACTGCAACCCGATCAGGTGGTGTGGCTCGCCCGGGAAACGGGACGGACCGTGCGGGTCGCGATCGCTCCCGATGCCCTGGCCCGAGCCGCCGCAGCAGCCGAGACCGCCGAACGCATAGCGGCGCGCCAACCTGTATACGGACGTACGACCGGCGTAGGGGCGAACCGCACTGAGCATGTCGCGAACGGCGACCGAGAACACGGCCTGCGGCTGCTGCGCAGCCACGCGAGTGGAATCGGCCACCTCGTCTCCCCCGCAGCAACCCGCGCCATGCTGGCCGTACGAGCGAATCAACTGCTGGCAGGCGGGGCCGGCCTGCGCCCGGAGATCGTAGAAGTAATCATCGCCGCACTCAATGCCGACGTCCTCCCGGAAATCCACGAGTACGGCGGCCTGGGCACCGCAGACCTGACGGCGCTCGCCGAACTGGGTCTAGCCCTAGTCGGCGAACGTCCATGGATCGCAGCACCCCCCACCGCGCCCCCCGCCCTCACCCCCGCAACCACGCTCACTCCCCCCACCGCCACCTCACCATCACCAATATCACCATCACCAGAGCACTCCACAAATAACGACCACACACTGACCCCGCACCACACCATCGGCCCACGGCTCGTGGCCGTCACATCCGGCGATGCGCTCGCGTTGATAAGCAGCAGCGCTCTCACGATCGGCCGCGCCTGCCTGGAATGGCGCGACACCTCGCGTTGGGTGCACGCCGCGCACGCCGTCGCCGCGCTGTCTCATCTCGCCCTCGCAGGTTCCATGGAACCCTTCAGCCAGGAGGTTCACGATCGCCGACCGCACCGCAGCCTGATGGCCTCAGCAGCGCTCATCCGCGCGCTGCTCTCCGACCAAAACAGATCGGCTGCCCGTATCCAGGATCCATTCGCGCTGCGCTGCATCCCCCAAGTGCACGGCGCAGCGCTCTCTTCGCTCGATGAACTGGAGCAGGTCCTAGCAGTCGAGCTGAACGTCGCGGCCGAGAACCCGCTCATCAGCGTCGACAACGAGACGGTGTATCACCACGGTGGCTTCCATCAGTCGCTGCTGACCCAAGCGCTCGACGCGCTCAAACTCGCGCTGCTCGCGGTCGGCCAGCTCTCCATCGCTCGACTCGACCTGATGTTCCACCCCGAGTTCACCGGCCTGCGCCCCTTCCTCGCTGACGGGGAGCCCGCGAGCTCAGGCGTCATGATCCTGGAAAACGTCGCCCACGACGCACTAGCCGAGTTGCGTAACGCGGCGATGCCCGCCGGCCTCGGTCACGCGGTCCTTTCTCGCGGCGTCGAGGATCACACACCGTTCACCAGCCATGCTGCGCGCCAAGCCGCCCGCGCAGGTGACGCGCTACAACTCGTCCTGGCCACAGAACTGGTAGGCGCGATGCGCGCCCTACGCCTGCGCGGCGTGACCCCGGCTGCCAGCACACCGCTCGACACGCTCTACACCCTCGCCGAGATCCTGGACCCGAACACCGTGGACAGATCCACGACCGCCGACGTCCACGCCGCGGTGGGCCTGCTGCCCCAATTCGCCGACGTCGCCGCGAAGGCACTGCTGCCTGCGCCCTGACCACACACGCCGGGCTGAGGACACACGAACGCGGCGGGACCCAGCGCCCGTATCACCCGAACGCACACCGCCAAACCCGTCACGTGGATCACCCACACGCGTCACTTCCACACTCAACCCAACCCAGCAGACGACGAAAATTGCCCCCATAGCCAGTACCGGCTGACTGACAAACACCGCAGTCGCCCACATGGCTCAGTGCCCACAAGCCTCCGAAGCACCTGCTCAGCTATCAAGTATCAGGACACGTATCCGAGAGCCAGCGCACCCACCACCGGCGCTAGTTACATCACGGGGTACGGGATGCGCGAATACCAGCGCACCCGCACAACCGTCGTGATGGCCCCGATGAAGTACAGCAAGCGCTATCCCAGCCACCTCCCCGAGAAGCGGCACTGCCAGCCCAACCAGCAGCTCCACCGCCCCAGCGGCCTTTGCCAGACTCAGCCACAGCCACCACGAGCGCGGCACCCCGTAGTCCGCCAAAGGCTGCACGACCCACGACGCATGCACGAAAACGGAGATCGCCGAGAACCCCACCGCAGCCGCAGCCGCGACGGTGACGACAGTATGCGCAGTAGACACCGGAACTCTCCTCAATCGTCGATGCCAATGTCGACGTCGATCTCAATGTCAGCCGAACGCCCGGAAGGCGTCTCAGGCCTCACTCACCATGACGGAGCACACCGCACGAATGTGACAGCAAGCCCACAGACCATCACCGCCGTCCCGAAGACTCACAAGCATCCACCGCCACCACCGCCACGCATGCGATCAAGATCCGGCTCGATCACAGTAAGTAACCAGCCGAGCCACCCACCACGATCCGCTACCCTGTCTTCCGGGCGTTCCCAAACCGCTCGGATCCGGGTCAGACCCCCGCGCCCCAGGGACACGCTCGTAACCAGCCAGGCCCACGTAGCTCAGGGGATAGAGCACCGCTCTCCTAAAGCGGGTGTCGCGCGTTCGAATCGCGCCGTGGGCACCACCACTGACCAGCGTGGGAACGACAGAAAGCCTCGGGCCCTGGTGGGGGCGCGCTCGGAGTTGCGGACCAGCAGTGCGCCGCACGTCGGCTCGCGGCTGGGTCCGGACACGGTCGTGTCGATCGGGTGGGTTGCGGCGGGGGATCCGGCGCGACTGTTCCCGCCGGATCAGTATTCGGAGTTGCGGGAGGTGCAGCGCAGCCTTGGCTTTCGGGAGTGGTTTACGGTGTGCTGCGCGGCACCTCCATGCGCACGATCACAGCTCGGTGGAGTGGGTTGAGTTCTACGGCGCGCATCGAGAGGATCGGGTGGTTGAGCCTTGAGTTGTGAATTGGTGAGTTGTGAATTGTGTGCTGGTGAGTTGTGGGTTGGTGGGTTTTGCGTTGTGAGTTGTGGGCTGGAGTGAGGATCTACGGTGTGCCTGTCGGCGCTGGGCTTGTGGGTCAGTACATTTCGACGCAGTCGTAGCTGTAGCCGGGGCTCAGGTAGCCGGTGCCGCTGGAGCCGCTGATCACGGTGATCGTCATCCGGTTGGTGCCGGAGACGAATGCGCTGGCGGGTACGGCGTACGTGTACAGCGCGTTGTTGCCGCGGTAGGTGCCGATGGTCAGGCTGCGTGAGCTGGGCTGGCTGGAGGCAGAGGGCGCGGGCGAGGTCCAGTTGTTGACCGCGATCTGCGGGCGTCCTCCCGCGTAGGCTGCGGTGATGCCGATGCGCACCGTCCGCGCGGCGATCTGGCTGGAGTTCAGGTTGAACACGACGGTCGTCGAGTTGTTCACGTCCTTCCATTGATACGCAGGGAACGCGGTTGGCTGGCTGCTGCCTACGGTGTAGGTCACTGGTCCCCAGCTTGCGTTGCGCGTGTCGGAGGGGTGCATCGAGGTCAGGTTCGCCCAGTTCTTGAAGCCGGACGGGGTACCGTCCCAGGTGCCGATGCGGAAGATCGGCGAGGCAGGCGTGCTCCAGCCGGAGGTGAGGTTCTGGCCGGTGGTTGTGGCCCCGGCGGTGACCGTGGCGGTGCGAGTGGCTACGGCCAACTCACCCTGGTAGAGCGTCTGGGTGTACGTGCCCGGCTTCATGGCCGGGCTGGTGAAGTCCCCGGTGGAGGGGTTGGGCGCGGCCCAGTACTGCGCGGTGGAGTTCGCCCAGCCGACCAGCGGGGTCGCACTAGGGTCGACACCTGACGCCTTGCCGACGACGTATCCGCGTCCTGACGCGGCGACCGTGCCGGCGAATCCGAAGCCGTACATGAAGCTCAGGTCCGGTGCGGACGGGGTCGAGCCGTTGGTCACCAGCAGCGCATACGGACCGTAGAGCACGTTCAGCCGCTGCGCCTCGGTGTCGTTGTGCCCGGACCACAGGTAGTTGTAGACCTGGATCGAGTCGCTGGTGCCCTGCTGCTCGATGTCGCGGAAGAACGGGCCGCCGCTGCTGCTCTCCCGGCTGCCGAAGTCCATGAAGACGCCGACGCCGTTGCCGGTCACACCGCGCACGGTCAGGTTCTGGGCCTGCCGGTTCGAGTAGTACTTCGAACGGGTCTGGCCGTTGACCGCGTAGATGTCCGTCGACTCGATCGCGGTGCCGTTCTGGATGTCGGACGGCGTGTAGATGTTGGGCAGGACGCTGCGGTTCAACGACTGGATCCAGCGCAGTTCCCCGGCGGCGGCCGAGTCGACGTACGTGGCCATGTAGACGTTGTTCACGCCGCTCTGCACCACGAAGTAGTGGTGAATGGTGCCGCTGCCGTAGAAGTTGGTCGCGCTCTCGGTGACCACGATGTAGTTGCCGGTCTGGTACGCGCTCACGCTGGCGCCGCTGCCGAGGCCGGATTCGACGTTGGAGGGGCGGCTCGGCGAGGTCAACTCGGTGCCGTTGTAGACGAACGAGGTCATGTCACCGTTCGACTGGCTGATTTTGAAGGTGAGGCCCGCACCGGTGCTCACCGTGAAGTATCCGCCGCTGCTGGTGTAGCCGAATGCGGTTGCGGCCTGCGCACTTGGCGCGGCGAGCAGTTGCTCGGCGCCGGATGCACCCAGGCCGAGCACGATCGCTCCGGCTCCCGCCCGGCTGAGGAACTGACGGCGGCTGGGACCGGACGGCCTGGGGACGGCGTGCGGGCCGGTGTCTGAGCCGATGTCGGGGGTGGTTGGGGATTGGGGATCGGACATGACGGACTCCCTTGTCGCAATCTGAGCGATCATGTTGATAGGCGGCGGTTTCGGCACCGTAGTTTCGAACGCGCATGCCTGCAATGCGACGGGGGATGGTGGCCATGAAGGGGTGGTCAAGTGCAGTTCAGGGGGGACAAATGCTGAACTGTCAGGCTGAAAGTTACTGACGTGTCGGGTACCGGGTGTTGGGTACGGGGTGTCGGTGGAGTGTGGGATGCGAGTGTGGCGGCTATGGGTTATGCGGTGGCGGGCGGAGCATCTGGACGGTGGCGGATTTCGGCAGGGACTTCGACGGCGGGGACTGGCGTGACACGGCAGTGGACCAGCTTGAGGCCGCTCTCCGCGTCCAGTGACCAGAAGTAGAAGCCTGTGGCAAGGTCGCCGTAGAGGTCGGTCTCGGGTTGGCCGGCCGCCTCGGCGTAGAGTTCGCGGGCTCGGCGCGCGGTGATGTAGTCGGCGGTGATGCTGGCGCGGACGAACAGATAGTAGGCGTGGTCGTGGTCGTGGTCGCGGCCGTGGTCATAGTTGTGGTCGTGACCGTGGTCGTGCTCAGGCATCTGAAGCGCCGCCGCCCGGCTCGGTCCAGGCGAGTTCCGCCCACCAGACCGCATGGTCGGGGTAGCGATTGTGACCCCATTCGTCGCAGGACGCGTTGATGAGGGTCAGACCGCGGCCGTATTCCTCGGCTTCGGCGGCTCGGTCTCGTTGATGATCCTCCGCGTGGAGCGTCGTCCACGGCGGCGCGGGGAACGCGGGTGCGTCGGACGGTGGAGGCGGCGGGTAGCCGAACGGGCCGCCGTCCCGCAGTTCGATTCGGAGGTGTCCCGGCTTGATGTCGAGGGTCAGCTCGAACCGGCCGCCGCGGGAGGTGGAGTGGCGCACTGCGTTCGTCGCCAATTCCGAGACGATCAGTTCCGCGTCGTCGCGGCGCGGGCACCCGGGCAGGAGGTTGCGCACCGCCATGCGGGCCACTGGCACCATGGAGGAGAATCCGGGCAGCACGATCACGATGGGCATGGCGATTCCGGTTCCCCCGTGTGGGACGCCGTGAAGAGTTGGGGATAACTCCCTAGGGAGCTTCACCCTAGAGAGCTTGCGGCCTCCTTAGGGAGCCAGTCAAGCTGGCCACGCCGATATTCGTCCTCGACCTTCGGGGTGAGACCGATCGCCACGCGGAAATACATGAAGATCGCCGACGAACTGCGCCAGCAGATCGTGGACGGCAGGCTGGCTCCAGGCGCGCGCTTCCCGACCCTCGGCGACATCCAGGGGCTCTACGGCGTAGCCGAGGGAACCGCCCACCAGGCCACAAGAGTGCTGGTCAACGAGGGCCTGATCGATCCGAACCCGGGCGCGCAGACCCGCGTGCGCGAGCGGCCCGAAGTGATCCGGCTCGTGCGTTCCTGGTACCTGGAGCCGCCGTCGGGCTCGCCGTGGCACGCGGACCTGGCGGCACAGGGGCGCGTTGGAGCGGTATCGTCGCGTTCGACGACGATGAATGCGCCCCCTGCGATCGCCGAGCGCCTGGCGATCGCGACCGGAGACCGCGTGATGCGCACGTCGTACACGTACACGGCCGACAGCAAGCCGGTCTTCCTCGCGACGAGTTGGGAGCCAGCCGAGCTGACGGCTGGCACTGCCTCCCAAATGCCCGAGGGCGGCCCGCTCGGCGGCTGGGGCGTCGTCCGGCGGTTGCGCGAGGTCGGGATCATCGTCACGCGCGCGGTCGAGGAGATCGTCCCGCGCACGCTCACCGGCCCGGAGGCGGAGGGGCTGAATCAGCGGCCGGGCATTGCGATCGTCGTCATGCTGCGCATCCACTACGCGGGCAATCGGGCAGTGGAGACGAGTGATCTGATCATCACACCGCCGTACCGGCCTCAGGTGGAGATTCCGGTACTGGGGGCAGAGGACTACGACATGGGGGTGCAGTAGTGGGAGTAGCGAACGCGGGAGTGAAGGGTGGGGGTGAGAGTGGGGACACGGGTGGGAGTAGCGAGCGTAGGAATGGGAGTGGAGAGGCGGAGGGTGGAAGCGAGGATGGAGATGCGGTGGGGATAGCGAGTGTGGAGGCGGGGAGGAGCGGGCTGGGGGCGGGTGGGGACTGGGCTGGGCTGGGCTGGAGGGTGTCACGATAGGCTCGTGACGTGCAGCGGGTTGATGTGGCGTTTCTGGTGGCGATGGACGAGGAGATCGAGGGCATCTTCGATCTCGGCGAGTGGGCGGCGGCGGGGGCCAAGCCGTTCGACGTGTACGAGTATTCGGCGGGGACGCGGGGCGTGCGCAGCGTGATCGTGCATACGGGGATCGGCACGACCAACGCCGCTGCGGCTGCGCAGTTCACGCTCGACCAGTTCTGTCCGCACCGGATCGTGAACCTCGGTCTTGTCGGGTGCCTGGACACGGCGATCGGCATCGGCACGGTGCACCGCGTGGAGCGATGCGCGTTCTTCGACGTGGACGCGACCGTCTTCGGGTACAAGATCGGGCAGATTCCGCGCACGTCGGTGA
>NZ_DASYZI010000429.1:0-33542 GCF_035946395.1 Actinocrinis sp. | reverse complement strand
CGACTCCGGCCGAATCCGTTGCCTCGTGGAGCAGTGGAGCAGTGGAACTGGGACACTGGTGGGCTATGAAACCGGATGACCAGCAGTGCATGTAGAGCTTTAGGGCTCTGACTCAGTGGTCAGCGATCAGGGATCTGTGGTCTTGGGTCTGTGGTCAGTAGTTCTGCTGGCCCTGGCCGTACTGGTCCTGCTGACCCTGGCCCTGCTGGCCTTGACCGTACTGGTCCTGTTGCCCATTGCCATATTGGTCCTGCTGTCCCTGACCCTGGTTGTACTGGCCCTGCTGGCCGCCGCCGAACTGCGGGGCCTGCTGGTCGAGGTCCTGGCCCGGCTGGTAGCCCTGGAAGCCGGGCTGGCTCTGGTTGTCCAGGTGCTGCTGGTATGCCCCGCTCTGCAACTGCTGCGGGTCGACGCCCATCTGCTGGAGCATGTCGGCGTGCTGCGGGTCGTTCGGGTCGATCTGCTGGCCGGAGAGGTTGGCGAGTTCCTTGGCCGCCTGCTGGTGGTTGCCGCCGAGCTGTCCAACGAGGTTGGCGATGCTGTGCGGGTCGAAGGTCGGCATCATTGCTCCCTTGGTTTTCGGAGGGCGTAGGCCCGTGGCCTCCAACAGGCAAACACGGTCAGTAGCAGGTCGCAATCGGTGAGTACGCCGTGTCGCGGGCACCGTGCACGCCGAAGTCCCTGCTGACAGAGGAGATCGCGCAGGCGGGTGAAAATGCCGCGGACTCGAATGGGTTAGCCCGTTCGGCTCAACAGCGGCGTCATGCGTGCGGATGCATGCGGCATGTGGTCTGCGGCCGGTAAGGGCTGAACTGGCATGGTGGGGGTGGGGTCGAACGCGGTGTGGTACGTGGCCGGGAGCGCGAGTGTTTTAGGTGCGCTGGGGTGTTTTGGGCTATGTGTGGGTTGTGGCGACGGCTCTGACGTCGACCTCGGCGGCGGTTTCCAGAAGCGCGGCGGTACGGTCACGCAGCGCGGTGGCGGCCGGGTCGTCGAAGCCGGCCAGGAGGGTGAGGACCTCATGGCGGTGGGTTCGCGCTTGGGCGTCGCCGACGGTCTCGTCGAGCAGATCGGCGAGGCTGGAGAGGGCCACTGCTCGGTGCCAGCGGTCACCGAGGTCGGCGAGGATGGCGATGGCGTGCCGGTGGAAGGCGTCTGCGGCGCTCAGGTTGCCCTGGTCGAAGTGAAGCGTGCCGACGCCGCTGAACGCGTGCGCCTCGCCGAGCCGGTCGCCGAGCCTGCGGTAGAGGGCGACTGCATGCTGATACGCGATCAGTGCGCTGTCGTAGCGGCCGAGCGCTTGGTGGACGTGCGCGAGTTCGGCCTGGATGGCAGCCTCTTTGTCACGAGTGTCCAGGCGGCGCGCGGCGGTGACGGCCTGCTGGATCACACCGAGTGCTGTCTCGGGTTGGCCGAGGGCACGCAGGATGCGGCTGTAGTTCCAGAGATTGTCGGCGATGCCGGCGGTCCGGTCGAATTCCCGATTCAGCGCGAGCGCCTGGCAGACCAGGTCACGCGCTTCGGCGAGCCGTCCGAGTTCGTATAAGAGTTCAGCGAGATTGCCCAGCACGAGGGCGGCGCCTCTTCGCTCGCCCAGTTCGTGGTGGATGATCAGGGACTGGGTGCTGAAGGCCTCGGCCTCGCTCAGTCGGCGGCGGTCGGCGAGTACGAGGGCGAAATTGGCGAGCGTGATCGCCTCCCCGAGGCGGTCGCCGATCTCCCGGCGGATCCCGAGCGCGGCCTGATGGCACGTCGCGCTCTCGTTCATGCTACCCGCTTGGTGGTGGAGGATCGCGAGTCCGTCGAGGATCTCCGCTTCGGCGTAACGGTCGCCAAGACGGCGGGCCGCCTCCAGCGCGATCTGCTCTATGGCCACGCCCGCGTCGAACTGGTCGCCGCGCAGATAGAAGAACCGGAATTCGGCGGCCAGTTGCCACGTCATCCGGTCGAGGCGCAGATCCGCCGCGGTGCGGGTCGCCGCGACGAGATTGTTCCATTCGAGTTCGTACCATCGGGCGGCTTGACCGTGATCCGTGAACGCCGGTATCGGGGCCTTGAGGTCGCTGGCCGGGTCGAGCGGCGTGGGTCGGAAGCAGTAGCGCTCCATATACTTGCCGGCCGCGTGCGCGGCGTGCAGGTACCAAGTCAGCACTCTGGTGAGGGCGGCCTTCTGGTCCGCTTCGCTCTCGTCGTTGCGCGCGCAGTCGAGCGCGTAGGCCTGCAACAAGTCGTGCAGGCGGAAGCGACCGGGAGCGACGAACTCCACGAGGTGCGCCTCGGCCAGGGTGTCGATCGCCTCCTGCGCCTGCTCGCCGGTCAGCTCGGCGAGCGCGGCGGCGGCGCCGACGCTGAAATCCGGACCGGGGTGCAGGCCGACCATGCGGAACACCCGCGCCGCTTTGGACGGCAGGGCACGATACGACCAGGCGAAGACGCTGTGGACGGCTTCGCCGTCCTCGCTGCCGTCGCCGCTCTTCGTCGACAGCGCGTTCCAGAGCACCGAGTCGTCGCGCAACGTCGCGATCATCTCGCTCAGGGGCACGCGCGGGCGGCTCGCGGCACGTTGCGCCGCAATGCGCAGCGCGAGTGGCAATCGAGCGCACGTGGCGGCCAATTCGGCGAGTTCGTCCCCGTCGTCGCCGTCACGGAAGTCAATCGTCTTGTTTCGCAGCAGATCGACGGCTTCCGATTCGCAGAGCACGTCGAGGGTGACGTGCGCGGCGCCGAGCCGGCCGACCAGCCCGAGCAACCGGTTGCGGCTGGTGATCACCGCCAGGCAGCTCGTCGTGCCGGGCAGCAGCGGGCGCACCTGGCTCTCGCTCGCCGCGTTGTCCAGAACAATGAGAACTCTGCGATTCGCGAGCAGTGACCGGAAGAGGGCTGCCTTCTCCTCGATGTCGGTGGGAACCGCGACGTTCGCGACGTCAAGGGCACGCAGGAATCTGTCGAGCACGACGCCGGCGCTCTCCGGTGTGCCGACGGCGTAGCCGCGCAGGTCGACGTACAGTTGCCCGTCCGGGAACCGGTCGCGCACACGGTGCGCCCAGTGCAGGGCCAGCGTGGTCTTCCCGACCCCGGCGGTTCCGGAGATCACGGTGATCGCGACGGCGTTCGACTGGACTCCCCCGCCCGCCAGTAGCCGGTCGAGCTGCTCCAATTCCCGTTCGCGGCCGACGAAACCGCGTGCGTCGCCCGGCAATTGCCGGGGCACGGGCAGACCCAGGCGGCCGACGCGCGGGAAGTCCACGCCGCCGATGACGTCCCTGGCCCGCGCCAGGTCGCGGGCCGTGCCGGACATCCAGGAGCGCGCGCCGCCTCTGTGGCCTGGCGCACCGTCCGGCGCGCCTCCGTCCGCACTTTCCACCACGGCCGCCCTCCGGGTCTGTTACGCCGTACCAGAACCTATCACAGCATACTGATGATGGCCGTGGAGAGATTTGGCTCAGACATGTCAAAGCACTACCTGCGGGGACACACGTGGCCATTAGGGATCGAACAGTGGTTCAACGGATTCACCGGTCGATGAGAGTTCAGCAGAGCGATGATGAGGAGCACGATGGTGATCCATCTCGCATCGCGGGCCGCGCAGTCTTCGGCAGCTGTGCGCTGTGAGTACCCGTTGCGCGCTTTTCCATGTGTATGCAAGGGGATGCGTGCGAACGTGTGAGTGTCGCGACGCGGGAACGTTGGGCGATGCCGGTCGGCGGTTCGTGATGCCTGGACAGGGACTTCGCGTCTCTGGGAGACTCGCGGGCGAGTCGGAGACCTTCGGAGACCTAGCGCGACGGGGTGGGTCGGGGTGAGCATCGAACTTCCCGGTGAAGTGGTGTGGTTCCTCAACGTGATCGGCGTGAACTGGCCGAACGTGGACGAGGACCAGGTGCGCGCCTTCGCAGGACACGTACGCGACTTCGCCGACAAGGTGGACGGCACGCATCAGGCCGCCACGTCCACCATCCAGCAGATGGGGTTGTCCTACCACGGCAACTCCTACGAGCAGCTCGTCGCGACGTGGGCGCGGATGTCCAGCGACCACATGACAGAGCTCGTAGACGCCTGCCACGTGGTCGCCGACGCGCTGGACGTGGCGGCGGACGCGATAGTCGCGGCCAAGGTGGCCGCGATCGCGGAGCTGGCCGCGCTGGCCGCCTCGTTCATCGCCGATCAGGCGGCGGCGATCGCCACGTTCGGGATCGCCGAGGTGGGGCTCGTGCTGATCGAGGAGGCCGGCAAGAAGCTGATCAATGCCCTGATCCAGCAGCTGGAGCAGCAGATACTCGGCCAGGTGATCGAGGCCGCGGTGGCACCGCTTGAGCAGGTCGTCGAGCGGGCGCTCGGCGGGCTGGTGTTCAAGGGCCTCGAAGCGGCGCTCGGTGCCCCGTCGGGTGGCGGCGGCGCGGTCGGCGCGAGCTTCGGGATCGTGCC
Organism: Actinocrinis sp.; assembly: GCF_035946395.1. Lineage (NCBI taxonomy): Bacteria > Bacillati > Actinomycetota > Actinomycetes > Catenulisporales > Actinospicaceae > Actinocrinis > Actinocrinis sp. The sequence goes on along the minus strand of NZ_DASYZI010000429.1, from coordinate 29,117 downwards.
GGACGAACTGCTCGGGCGCGCCAACGACTTGCAGGGACACGCGGACGCGGTCGCGGGGCACGCCGCGACGTTCGCGGCGAATGTGTCCTCGATCAACTTCGGCAGCTAGCTGAAGCCGGTGGTCGAGAGGAACACAGTCGAGAGGAACACGGTGCGGGTGGGGCGGGGCGACCAGGGCTGAAGAGTCGCGGCGAGGTCAGGTGTGGCGGGGCGGGTCTGCTGGGTGACGGGACTGCCAGGCGGGTGGTGGGGTGGGGTGGGGTGGGGTGGGGTGGGCGAACGTACGGGCGTACGGCGTGCGGATGTGCGGTCTGTGGGTGTTCGGTCTGTGGGCGGGGATGTGGGCGCGGTCCGATGACCGGAAGGTTAACGCGCGGTGATTGCGTCCGGTTCTGCATGCTCTCTAGTATGAATTCGTCGCTTCCCGTTGGATAATGTTGGAATCGAGAGGTCCTGTGAGTGCAGCGAGCCTAGCCGGGGTGGGTGCCGAAGCCGGATTGATCACGTTGTCGGCAGGCGCGGTGGGTCTGGTACTGGACATCCGCGGGCCTTCGCTGCCCAAGATCCTGCACTGGGGTGCGGACATCGGGTTTCTCGGGGATGCGGGCGCGCGGATTGCGAGCGCGCTTCCTGAGCCGGGGCGGATGCTGATCCCGTCACAGGGCGCCGGGTGGTTCGGGCGGCCTGCGCTGAGCGGGCATCGGGATGGTAGGTCACGGCCACTGCGCTTCACGCTGACTGAGCCGGTGACGACGAGCCACGGGGATGTGGACGATCGCGGGGTCGGGAGTGCGCCGACAGGGGCGGCGACAGTGGTCGTACATGCGGCTGATGTCGAAGCGGGGCTCGCGCTGGAGAGCGAGCTGGAACTGACCGCACAGGGAGTGTTGCGCGTCCGGCACACGGTCACCAATACGGATCCTGATCAGGCGCCTTATACGGTCGACCGGCTCAGCGTCCTGATGCCGGTGCCGTCGCAGGCGGTCGAGGTGCTGGACTTCGCCGGGCGGTGGGCGCGGGAGCGCTCGCCGCAGCGGGCCTCGCTGCGGCAGGGCGCCTGGGTGCGGGAGAACCGGCGTGGTCGCACCGGATTCGATGCCGGGCCGCTGGTCGCGGGCTCCTCGGGCTTCGGCTTCCGGGCGGGGAACGTGTGGGCGGTGCACACGGCGTGGAGTGGCAACCATGTGCAGTACGTGGAGCGGCTCGCCGACGGCGGGGCGGTGCTCGGCGGCGGCGAACTGCTGGAGCCCGGTGAGATCAGGCTGGCGGCTGGACAGTCGTATCAGAGCCCGTGGGTTTACTTCGCGTTCAGTGACTTCGGGTTGGATGGGCTGAGCGCACGGCTCCACGGGATGTTGCGCGCACGCGCCGGGCATCCGTCGCCGCCGCGGCCGGTCACGCTGAACATCTGGGAGGCGGTCTACTTCGACCAATCGGCGGACCGGCTGCTGGAACTGGCGGACAAGGCGGCGTCGGTCGGCGTCGAGCGCTTCGTGGTGGACGACGGCTGGTTCCGGCACCGGCGCGCCGACAACGCCGGGCTCGGCGACTGGTACGTGGACGAGACCGTGTGGCCGCACGGCCTGCATCCGCTGGTCGAGCGGGTGCGAAAGCACGGCATGCAGTTCGGGCTCTGGTTCGAGCCCGAGATGGTGAACCCTGATTCGGACCTCGCGCGGGCGCACCCGGACTGGTTCCTGGCCGACCCCGGGCGGCTGCCGGCCGAGTCCCGCAACCAGCAGGTGCTGGACGTCGCACGGCCGGAGGCGTACGCGTACCTGCTCTCGCGAATCGGCGCGCTGGTGAGCGAGTACCGGATCGACTACATCAAGTGGGACCACAACCGGGACCTGGCCGAGCCGCTGCACGACGGCGTGCCGGGCACGCATGCGCAGACGGCCGCGGTCTACCGGCTGCTCGACGAGCTTCGGGCGCGGCATCCGAGCCTTGAGATCGAGTCCTGCTCGTCGGGCGGGGCGCGGGTCGACCTGGGGATCCTGGAGCGCACCGACCGGGTGTGGGGCTCGGACGACATCGATCCGGTCGAGCGGCAGTCCATCCAGCGCTGGACCAGCCTGCTGATTCCCTACGAGCTGATCGGCGCGCACGTCGGCTCCTCCCCCGCACACGTCACGGGGCGGGAGACCGAGCTGTCGTTCCGTGCGGCGACCGCGCTGTTCGGGCACGCGGGCGTCGAGGCAGACATCTCCGGTTGGGACGAGACCTCGCTCGGTCAGTTGGCGGGGTGGATAGATACGTATAAGCGGCTGCGCCCGTTGCTGCACTCCGGTTCGGTCGTGCGGGTTGACCATCCGGACCCGGCAGCGTGGGTGCACGGCGTCGTCTCGGCGGATCGCGCGCATGCGCTCTTCGCGTATGTGCAGCTTGAAACGTCGACCTTTGAAACGGCCGCCGGGATGCGGATTCCCGGGCTGAATCCGGAGGCTGATTACGAACTCGCGGTGCTGCCGGAGGTGTCGGCGGCACGGGAGCTGTGGCCGGCGTGGGCACGTAGCGGTGAAGCGCTCGTGTTGCCGGGGCGGGTGCTGGAGTCGGTTGGAGTGGCTGCGCCGCGGTTGGTGAACCGGCCGGGACAGGCGGTGGTGGTGGAGTTGCGACGAGTCTGACCGCTCATGCGGGTGCTGCGAGCGCTGCGGGTTTCGTAGGTGCTGCGGATGCTGGTGTGAGAGAGGTGGTCAGAAGTCGAATAGTTCGGTGTGCAGGCGGCGCCAGGAGACGCCGGCCTTGCGCAGGTTCCTGATCGTGGTTCGCGCCATTGCGGGCGAGCCGCAGATGAAGACCTCGCGGTCGGCCAGGTCGCCGATCAGCTCGCGCAGGCGGTGCGGCGCCATCGGGTCCTCGCGTACGGTCCTTCCGCGCTTGCCGAGCACCGGGATGTAGGTGAGCCTGCCCTCGCGGTGCATCCTGCCCAGTTCGTCGGCCATGAGCAGATCAGCCTTCGTTGACGCGCGTTGGATGAAGATCACGTCTCCGGCGGCACCGTCGAGCGTCTCGGCGATGGCGCGCAGCGGGGTGACGCCCACGCCGCCGCCGATCAGCAGCACTCGCTGGCGGCGGCGCAGGTCCGCCGTGAACGCACCGTACGGGCCGTCCGCGACGACCCGCATGCCGGGACGGATCCGGCGCTTGAGTCGGCGGGTGTAGTTGCCGACGCCTTTGACCGTGAGGCGCAGCACGCCGTTGGTCGGCGCGGCGGACAGTGAGAACGGATGCGTCTGGTGCCACAGGCCGCGGCCGAGGAAGCGCCAGCGGAAGTACTGACCGGCCTGCGCGCCGAGCCGTTCGAGGTCGACTCCGCCCACGTAGATCGAGACGGTGTCAGGGGACTCCACGACGACGCCGACCACGCGCAGCCGGTATCTCAGTGTCCTGTTGACCGGGATGACGACGCGGTAGAGCAGGATCGCGGCCGCCACCGTGACGTGCATGGTGATCCAGGTGTCCTTGGCGTACTCGTTGCGGGTGAACTGGGCGCCGAGCGCGATCTGATGGAAGAAGGCCAGCACGGCCGCGGGATAGGCGACCAGATGGAGACTGTGCCAGCGGTCGTATCCGAGCCGCTGCCGCGCGAGCTTGATCGATGAGACGCCGACGGCGAGGAGTAGGCCGAAGCCCGCGGTGGCCATCAATACATAGGGGTACGTGGTGAGGACGGACTTCACCACCGCGCTCGGCGGAGCCTGAAGACTCATTGAGTAGCCTGCGATGACCAGACCGGCGTGCGCGGCCAGCAGCAGGGTCAGGTACGCGCCGAGGCCGCGGTGCAGGGTGGCCAGCCACGAGCCGATCCGCCGCTCCAGCCACGGGATGCGGGCCATCAGCGCGACCTCGATCAGCAGCAGGTAGGCGCCGAGCAGCCCGGTCAGCTGCGCGCCCATGATGTACTCGTCGGCCAGGTGCTGGAGCCGGGTTGCAGGCGTTTGCAGCCACCAGAGGAAGATCACCCCGGCGCCGCCGGCGAAGGCCAGCAGCACCAGCACCCCGGCGAGCGCGTGCCGGGAAAGCGCGGGGCGGTCGTACGTCCAGGCGGTGGCGGGGTCGGCCCAGACCTGCGGCAGGCCGGGACGCTGCGGGATCGCGTACCGGTCGGGAGGCGCGGCGGCGTGTGCGGCCCGGCTCGGGACGGGACGTTCCGGCCGCGCCCCGGGGCGGGCCGCACGGCTCTGGCGTGGGATTCCGCGCAGGACCGACGTATCAGGGTCCGTGCTCGGTGGGTACTGCTGGGGATACGGCGGGCCGGGAGCGGGCGTTCGGCGGGGACGGGTCTGCGGTGGAGCCAGTGGTGAAGCAAGTGGTGGAGCCGGCGGCGGCTGCGGTGGCGGCGGGCCGGGGCGGTGCATCGGCGTGCCCTGATCGGTGGCCGCCACGTGGCGGCCGCTGGAGGTCACGGTCACGTCCACGCGCCCCCGGTGCACGGCGCGCTTTCGCGCCTCGTACTCGGCCCACCGTGCTACGAGCAGACGCTGCTGCTCATACAGGATCCGCTCTTCCCGCCGGCGCTGCCGCCGCTGCTCGAACTGCTGCTGCACCCACTGCGGCGCGACGCCGCCGAGCCATGGGAAGTCTTTGAGCCAGGCTGGATCGTCGTCGTCTTGGTCGGTCATCGCGGACTCCGCTCGCTCCCGGTACGGCTGGCTTCGGGCGCCGGGGTGGCAATGGAGATTGGAACAGACCTATTCACCCGAAAGAGTTCCCTTGGGTGATTCATGTCCAAAGCTTTGCTGATTGTACTGAACCGCGCACAAAAGGGCCGCCGCTTGCGCCCACCCGGGATCGAGTGAACGCAAACGGCGGCCCGGCGTTCTGAGCCCTACACCCTCTCAGGTGTCAGGCTTTTGTTACATGTTGAACAGCATGCCGTACGTCGCGTAAGCCATCGCGATGTCCGACTGGGCCCAGAACCGGTGGTAGGTGAACGACGGCGCGGCCCCACCGTTGAGGTAGGTCTGCACCTTCGACCAGTTCGGGTCGTTCTTGTACCAGCTGCGGATGGACAGGAAGGTCGCCCCCGGCGCGATGGCGTCGCCGTCGGGCATCGTGCCGGTCCAGCCGGACGGGATGAACACCCCGTCGGAGTTGGTGCCGGACGGGTAGACCTGGGTGAACCGGCTGTAGTCGGTGCGGGTCTCCGGGGTCGTGATTCCGATGGAGTCACGGTCGTTGGCCCACATGACGTCCAGGATGGACTTGGCCAGGTTCGAGGCGGTGGTGTCGCCGGCCTTCTTCCCGTAGTACGCGAGCGTCTTGGAAAGCGAGGCCGCCACGCCGACGTCCTGTCCGTAGCTGGACACGGTCACGTGCAGGTTGGCGTTGGTCACCGAGGTCGTCGTGGAGGTCCAGGTGTCAGGCTGGCCGGACCACGTCAGGTTGGACGGGATCTGCCAGGCCCCGGTCGTGGTGTTGACCGTGGTCTGCGACTCCGCCCAGGTGACCCACTTCTTCAGCACCGCGCCCGCGGCCGCGTTGCCCGTCACGTAGTAGTACTCCGCGACGCGCTCCATCGACCAGGTCTGCATGCCGAACCACTGGTTCGACGGCGGGTCGTGGTAGACCGGCTCCCAGTCGTACCACATGCCGTAGAACGAGGAGTCGCCGGACGGCGGGGTGCCGTAGTTGCCGCCCCAGCTGTTGGTCGCGCCACCGGCGATCCCGCCCTCAGAGGACTGCAACCACTGGTAGAACTGGAGCTGGCGGGTGAGGCTGGCGCTCCAGTCGCTCTGCGCGGTCGGGGACTTCGGAATCATCGCCGTGTCGGTGGACAGCGCGTAGGCCGCCAGCGGGTTCTGGTAACCGAAGTGCGCCGCGCCGTCGCCGATGCGCCAGGCCCACGCGCCCGAGGTGGACAGCGAGCCGCCCCACGCGTAGTACCACGAGAGCAGGTAGTGCTCGCTGGTGCGGCCGGAGCCCGCCGGGCAGCTGGTGCTGGTGCAGTTGCCGATCGCCTTGAAGTACTTGTCGAACAGCGAGTACCGCAGGTAGTCGCCCATCTTGCCTGCCTTGGCCACGGTCGTGGTCACCTGCGACTCGACACCCTGCGCCTTGGCCCAGGTGTCGGCCCAGTAGGCGGCCTGGATCGCGCGCGCGTCGGCGTCGGGGGCGTCGGTGTACTTCCACTGCGGCGTGGCGGAACCCGAGATGAACAGGTCCAGGTAGCCGTTCTTGCCGCCGTACTTCAGGTTGTCACAGGTCGGCTGGGTGACGGTCTCCCAGACGGACTCCTGGGAGCCGCGCTGGAAGGTGTTGATGAAGGACGGGGTGTTGGCCGAGCCCGGGCCGAGCTCGCAGCCGCCCGACGGGGTGTCGCCGAAGCCGTACTTGTTGTCGACGTCCTCAAGCCAGTGCATGCCGTAGATGTCCCAGGTGCCGTAGGTCGAGTCCAGCTCGGCCGCCAGCGGGTCGTTGCCGACCGAGACCGAGGTGGTGGTGGCCACCGGGTAGTCGGACGGCAGCGGCTCCTCGGGCGCGTACTGCGCCGGGGACGCCGGGTTGTAGGCGCTGTTGGTCGGCTGGGCCGCGTGGCTCGGGATCATGTAGGTTTCCATGAGCGTCCACGCGTTGTTGAACTTCGACCAGTCGCCGGTGACCTCGCCGTAGGTGGCCTGGAGCCAGATCAGGTAGCTCCACGCCTCGGACGTGGTCTCGTGGCCGTAGTCGGGTGCCTCGACCATGAGCGTCTCGACCGAGTGGTACGGGATGCCCTGCGAGTTGAAGTACCCGTTGGCCGGGTTCGTGATCTCGTTGTACAGCGTCAGGAAGTCCTGCGTGTACTGGCCCTTCGCGGCGGTCTCGGTCGCGGTCACCGCGGCCGAGGTGTAGCCGGTCGCCGACGCGGTGAACGTCGCGTTACCCGTGGACGAGGCGTCCGCGGTGATCGTGACGTTCTGCGCGGTGTTGTAGTTGGTCGGGGTGAAGGTCAGCGACGCACCCGTGGTCACCGAAAGGCCGGTGATGCCACTGGTCCTGGCGACCGCCACGGTGACGTTGGCGGTGGGCGCCTTGCTGAGCGTCACGCCGAACGTCCCGGTCGAGCCCTGCGCCACCGTCACGGACGTCGGACTCGCCACGATCGCCGGGTTGGTCGACGGGGACACGGTGATCCCGACCGGAGACGAGGTCGTGGTCGCGCCCGTGCTGTCCGTCGCCACGGCTGTCAGCGAGTAACTGCCCGCCACCACTCCGGTCCAGCTGACCGAGTAGGGCGCCGCGGTCGCCGATCCGATCAGCGTCGTGCCGCTGTAGTAAGCCACGCTGCTGATGGTCGCGCTGTTGAACGCCGACGCCGTCGCGGTCAGCGGGACGGTGGCCGGAGCCGTGTACGTCGCGCCTGCCGCCGGGCTGGTGATCGACACGGTCGGCGCCTGGTGCGCCCCGCCGCAGACGGTCCCGTTGATGGCGAAGACCGTCGGCGCGGTGTTCGTGCCGCTGTAGTTGAAGTTGGCGCCGATGGTCACCGAGCCGTTGGTGGCCACGTTGTTGTTGTACGACAGGGCGGCGGCCGTGACGTTGGTGCCGCTCTGCGTCCAGGTGGCGCTCCAGCCGTTGGCCAGCGTCTGGCTGCCGGCATAGCTGTAGGTGAGGGTCCAGTTGGTCCACGCCGCGCCGAGGTTGGTGATGACGACGTTGGCGGTGAACCCGCTGCCCCAGTCCGACGGGGTGGTGTAAGCGACCGAGCACTGCGTCGTCGCGGCCTGCGCCGGGATGGCGGTGAGCCCGGCGAAGGCGAAGGCCGCGGTGATCAGCGTCACCACGATCCCGCGCAGCCTTCTTCGCAGTGGACTGCGTCTTCCTGTTCTCATGGGTACGGATTTCTCCTTCTGGGTATCGGCGCGACGTCGCGCCGAAAGCTGCGGCGGCGGGCGCACTGGTCCGCTTTCGGGCACGCGAAGGCCCCCGGACGGGCCCCGGGGGCCCGTCCGCGGCGGATCTTCAGATCAGCCCGGCCGGCCGGTCAGGCGGACTCGCGCTGGACCAGCGAGGTGGGCAGGTTGTCGTGCGCCTCCGAGATGGACTCGTGCTCGATCAGGGCCATGACATGACGGGCCATCACAGCCCCCTGCTCCTCGACCGGCTGACGCACGGTCGTCAGCGGTGGCATGGTGTGCTGTGCGATCGGGTCGTCGTCGAACCCGACGACCGCCACGTCCTCGGGCACCCTCCGGCCCGCCCTGCGCAGGGCGCGCAGCGCCCCGGCGGCCATCAGGTCGGAGGCGGCGAAGACCGCGTCGAGGTCGGGCCGCCGCTCCAGCAGCCGGGTCATCGCGTGCTCGCCGGAGGCCTGGGAGAAGTCCCCGTAGCCGATCAGCGCGGGCAGCCCGGCGGCCTCCAGCATGTCGCGGTATCCGGCCAGCCGGTCGATGCCGACGGCCATGTCGCGCGGCCCCGCGATGGTGACCACCCGGCGGCGGCCAGAGCGCAGCAGGTGCCCGACGGCGGTGCGCGCGCCGCCGGCGTTGTCGGCGTCCACGTACAGGGCGCCGACCGGAACCAGGGGCCTGCCGCACACGACGGTCGGGATCCCGGCGGCCTGGAGGGTGAGCAGCAGCGGGTCGCGGCCGTGCGCGGAGATCAGCATCACGCCGTCGGCGCTGCCGCGCCGGATGTAGCGCTCTGCGGCGGCGTACTCGTTCTGGTCGTGCACGACGAGGAAGGCGAGTTGCAGGCCGGCCGCGGACAGGGTCCGCGACGCGCCCCACAACAGCCGGGCGAAGAAGGGGTCGGAGAAGAACCGGGCGCTGGACTCGGTCACGATGGCCGCGACCGAGCCGCTGCGCGAAGTCTGCGCGCGGGGGGCGCGCCAGCGCACGTAGCCGAGACGCGCCATCGCGTCCTCGACATGGCTGCGCGCGCCGAGGCTGACGCGGGCCGATCCATTGAGCACCCGCGAGGCCGTCGCCTCGGATACTCCGGCGAGCGCGGCGACGTCTGCCAGGGTCGGCTTTCCGAACTGGATCTTGTCCAGCCGGTTGGCGCGATTGGCGACGGCAGCCGGCGCGGTGTCGGTTTGCTGGGGCAACTGCGACCTCCACGGTGAGGTTCTAGCGCGCACTCGGTTGATCCGGGGCAGTCAGCTGTTCGGCGTCCAGGTTCTATCGAGTCGGTCGGGCGTGACTTAAGTCGATCGAGAGCCGGGGTGGGTTGCCGGTCCGAAAGTGTTTTCGCGCCCCGAGGCGGGGCGCGTTGTTTCGCGAGGGTTAGAGACGGCGCACTCGTGGGAGCGCTCTCTCGGGTGGGTGGGCACAGCGTTGCGGGACGGGAACGCGCCGTCAAGACCCGCGGTGATGCAAACGCCCGGGCGGTTGCTTCGGACAGGTCAACAGCGGACTGATCGTCCCGGATCGGCTGAAAGTTTCATTAACCGGTCAAGCACCCTGATACGTCGTTCAGGCGGCCGGAGCCTGCACCACTTCGTTGATCGTAGGCACGTTGACCTGCACCGGAGCGGTTCCGAAGGAGTCCAGCCTGGCGGTGCCCGTGGTCACCGTGCCCGCTCCGGTGAGGGTGAACTGGATCGCGCTCGGCGCGCCGGAGCCGTCCGTCCAGACGTCGAAGCGCAGCTCATCGGGGAGCTGGCCGAGCCATCCCAGCAGGTTGGGGTCGGCGATGTGCTCGTCGGCCTCGCCGGTCACGATGGTGCCGGCCAGGTGGCCGGTGGAAACCGCGTGAACCTCGTGGAACGCGCGCAGCACCTGTGCGACGAGCCCCGGTTGGCCGAACTCCCCGAAAGTTGCATTGGAGTCGTCGACCTTCAGCCACTTGCGGCCCTCGACGGCGGCGATGTCAGAGGTCAGCGACACGTACTCGACCCCGGCGGCGGACAGGATGGTGGTCTTGACCGCGTTGACGGTGCCGTCCATCCGGGACAGACCGCTGGTGACGTCCCAGACCCCGGACATCTTGACCGCCTCGGTCTGCGCGGGGGTGGACGGCCCCGGCTTGGGCGCGGTGGTCGCGGTGGGGCTGCTCTTCGGGACCAGCGTGTCCACGGTGAGCCGGAAGGTCTTGGCCGCGTCGAGTTCGCTCGCGACCTGCTGCAACAGCGTCGTCGGGCTCTCGGTGGACGCAGTGCTTGGCGTGCTCGTGCACCCGCCGAGCACCCCCGCCGCGAGCATGGCGGCGACGGCTACGGGCAACGGGGCGGCCATCAGACGTGCGGCCGGCCGACGGCGAACTGATCCACTTCTGCGGCTCATTCCGCCACGGTAGGTACGGGCGTACGGCGCACGGAACGTTCTTTCATGACTTTCACACGCTCTTCGGGCTCGGCCGGGGCCGCGGCGCGGGGTCGGCCGACGCTCAGCGGCGGACGAGCCCACAGCCGCACACAAAGCCCCGGCCAAGTTCGAAGGGCCCTTACAGACAGTCCACGCACGTGTGGTGGCGGATATGAATATCATCGATATGGAATACTCACCACATAACATGCGAGGTGCGTCATATTCATTCGAGGCCGAATCGAAATGCCCGGACGCTTCGAAACGAGCTCGGCCCCGCGCTCCACGAAGGGAGCGCGGGGCCGAACGTGAGCCGGGCTCAGCTGGTGAAGCCGATGTTCTGGTAGACCCGGTCGGCGAAGCCGAAGGCGCCGAAGTTGGCCAGGTTGGACTTCTCGGCCACGAAGTCGGGGCGCTGGTAGAACGGGACGACTCCCGCTTCCTGCCAGATCGCCGCGTCGACCGCGTTGGTGTCCTTGACCGCCTGCGCCGCGTCGAGGTCGGCCTGCGCGGTGGTCAGCATGCCGTCGATCTGCGAGGAGCCGACCTGGGCGTAGTTCTGGAAGATGTTCTTGCCCTGCGGGTTCTGGTAGATCGACGCGTTCGACGAGACCGGGAACTGGTTGCCGATCCAGGAGAAGACCGTCAGGTCGAACTGGCCGATGTTGACGTACTTGTCGAAGAAGTCGTCCGAGTTGACCGCGTCGATGTCCAGCTTGATGCCGACCTTCGCCAGGAAGTTCTGCATCAGGGTGCCCTCGTTGGCGGAGACCGGGACGCCGTCCGGGATGACCAGCTTCAGCTCCAGGGTCTGGCCGCCCTTGGTGCGGTACTGGCCGCCGCCCTGCGTCCAGCCGGCCGCGTCGAGCAGCGCCCCGGCCGCGGTCGGGTCGTACTTGCCGACCGCCCCGGCGTTGTTCTGGTAGCCGTTCTGGTTGTTGACGTAGAAGTGGTTGTTCAGCGGCTGGTCCGGCCAGGGCAGGCCGGCCAGGTCCGACTTGGCGATGGCGCCGCGGTCGATCGCCTCGGCGACGGCCTGGCGCACCCGCACGTCGCTGAGCATCGGCGACTTGCCGTTCATCGTCACGTGCCGGAAGTTCGGGCCGCCGGCCACCCGGATCTTGCCGGCCTTGACCGCGGCGGCCTTCTTGTAGTTGGTCGCCGACGGGCCGATGTCGAAGAAGTCGATCTCGCCGGAGGCGAAGGCGTCCGCCTCGGCCGAGACGTCCACCGTCTTGAACACGATGCTGTCCAGGATGGCCGGGTCGCCCCACCAGTTCGGGTCGCGCACCACGGTGACCGTCTTGTCGGTGGCGTTGAAGGCGCTGAACTTGAACGGGCCCGCGGTGACCGGGATCTTGTTGATCCAGCTCTTGTTGAACGCGTCCGGGGTGGCGTTGGTCGAGGCCGGGTACAGCGGCGAGAACAGCGACTTCCAGTCGGCGAAGTTGCTGGAGAAGGTGACCACGACCTCCTCGGGGCTCTTGCCCGCCGCCACGTTCGAGATCTGCGAGTAGCCGACGGTCGAGGCGACGTTGAACGCGCTGTTGACGCCGTTGAGCGCCTTCCACTGGGCCGCGAAGTCGGCCTCGGTGATCGCCGTGCCGTCGGACCACTTGGCCTTCGGGTTCAGCTCGTAGGTCACCGTCTGCTTGCCGGCCACGGTGGTCACCGCCGGCTCGCCGGCCAGGTAGTCGGTGTCGGCGTACGGGGTGCCGCCTGCGTCGAAGTGGAACGGGGTCGGCAGCAGCGCCAGGTCGACGTCGTTGGTCGAGGTCTCCGGGCCGTCCGCCTCGTTGTAGTTCCACTGGGTGGAGAACTGGTCGATCGGCCAGGTGAGCGTGCCACCCTGCTTCAGCTTCGAGCGGTCGACCGGGTTGACGTCGTTCACGCTCGCCTTCGGCGCGGTGTTGGGCTTGGACGACGTCGACTTCGAACTTGAGCACGCGCTCGCGCCGAGTGTGACCGCGAGCGTTGCCGCGGTCAGCCCGACGCCGATCCGGGTGGATCGCATCTCGCCTCCCCTGTCTTTCATTGTCGGTGGCATGTGCTGGACATCGTGGATGGTTCGGCCGGCGGGCGGCATCGGCCGCCGGACGTGTCGGTGGGCCGGCGCGGCCGGCCCGGGGGCGTCTCAGACCACGTGCAGGACGGCCGCGTAGTGGCACGCCGACTGTTGGTCCGGGCCCTGCGCGGTGAGCTGAGGGTCCTGCTCGGCGCACCGCGTCCGGTCGGTCTCGCCGAGCGCCTTGAACTTCGGGCAGCGGTTGCGGAACCGGCAGCCGGAGGGCACGTCGGCCGGGCTGGGCAGGTCGCCGTCCAGCAGGATCCTGCGGCGCTCGCGCTCCTTGCGCGGGTCGGGCACCGGGATCGCGGACAGCAGCGCCTGCGTGTAAGGGTGCGTAGGCTGGTTGAAGACCGAGGCGGTGTCTCCGATCTCGACGATGCGCCCGAGGTACATGACCGCGATCCGGTCGGCGACGTGCCGGACCACCGACAGGTCGTGCGCGACGAACAGATAACTGAGATCGAGTCGCGCCTTGAGCTCGTCGAGCAGGTTGATGATCCCCGCCTGGATGGACACGTCGAGGGCCGAGACCGGCTCGTCGAGGATGACCACCTTCGGGTCAAGCGCCAGGGCGCGGGCGATGCCGATGCGCTGGCGCTGGCCGCCGGAGAACTCGGCGGGGAACCGGCTCGCGTGCCCGGGCTCCAGGCCGACCAGCCTCAGCAGCTCGTCCACCCGCGCGGCGATCCGGTTCTTCGCCCAGCCGTGTGTGCTCAGCGGCTCGGCGAGGATGTCGTAGACCGGCAGGCGTGGGTCGAGGGCGGCCATCGGATCCTGGAAGACCACCTGGATGTCCCGGCGCAGCAGCTTGCGCTCGGCCCGCTTCAGGCCCCCGGTGCGCCTGCCGAAGACGGCGATCGTGCCCTGCGACGGGTCGGCCAGGTTCAGGATCTCCAGCAGGGTGGTCGTCTTGCCGCAGCCGGACTCGCCCACCAAGCCCAGCGTCTCGCCGGAGCGGATGTCGAAGGAGATGCCGTCCACCGCGCGCACGGTGCCGATGCGCCGCTTGATCACGGTGCCGACGGTCAGCGGGAAGTGCCGGTACACGTCGTCGAGTTCGAGCACTGCCGGGCGCTGCGCCCGGTCCGGCCGCGCGGCCGGCGCCTCGGGCAGCTCCGGCACCGGGAAGACGTCGGCCGCGGTCAGCGTGCCGGCAGCCAGCTCGGCGCGCCGGTGGCAGGCCGAGGGGTGGTCGCCGGCGACCGCCGGGACCAGGTCGGGCTCGACGGTGGCGCAGACGGGCTCGACGGTGGCGCAGACGGGCACGGCGACCGGGCAGCGGGCCCGGAAGGGGCAGCCGGGCGGCAGGTTCACCAGCGACGGCGGGTTTCCCTCGATCGGCACCAGGGCGTGCTTGGCGCCCTCGTCGATCCGCGGGATCGAGCCGAGCAGGCCGATCGTGTAAGGCATCCGCGGGCTGTAGTAGAGCTCGTCGACGGTGCCGGTCTCCACCGGCTTGCCCGCGTACATGACCATCACCCGGTCGGCGAATCCCGCGACGACGCCGAGGTCGTGCGTGATCATCACGATCGCCGCGCCGGTGGCCTCCTTGGCCACCTTCAGCACGTCGAGAATCTGCGCCTGGATGGTCACGTCGAGCGCCGTGGTCGGCTCGTCGGCGATGATCACCTCGGGGTCGTTGGCGATCGCCATGGCGATCATCGCGCGCTGGCGCATGCCGCCGGAGAACTCGTGCGGGAAGGCGTCCACCCGGCGCCTGGGGTCCGGGATGCCGACCAGGTCGAGCAGCTCGATCGCGCGGGCGCGGGCCCGGTCCTTGGGTATCTCGCCGTGGATCTGTAAGGCCTCGATGATCTGGGTGCCGATCGAGTAGACCGGGGTGAGCGCGGAGAGCGGGTCCTGGAAGACCATCGCCATCGCCTTGCCGCGGATCTTCGACATCTCGTCGTCGTGCAGCCCGAGCAGCTCGCGGCCGTCCAGCAGGATCGACCCGGAGACCTGCGCGCTCTCCGGCAGCAGGCCGAGCACGGCCATCGCGGAGACCGACTTGCCGGATCCCGACTCGCCGACGATGCCGAGCACCTCGCCGCGGCGCAGCCGGTAGCCCACCCCGCGCACCGCCTCGACCGTGCCCGCCTCGGAGGGGAAGGCGACCGACAGGTCGCGCACCTCCAGCACCGCGTCGCCGGTCATCGCCGGGCCGTGTGAAGACTCCTGATACACCTGGGTCACTGCGCGATCTCCACTACGGTCTCGCCGGGCAGCTCGTCGGCCGGGGCGTCCGCGCGGCGCTTCGCCCTCGCCTTGGCCCCGGAGGAGTTCGGGTCCAGCGCGTCGCGCAGCCCGTCGCCGACGAAGTTCACCGCGAGGATGATCGCCACGAGGATCCCGGCCGGGAAGAGGAACAGCCACGGATAGGTGTTCACGTCCTGCTGCCCGGCGCTGATCAGGGTGCCGAGCGAGACGTCCGGCGGCTGGATGCCGAAGCCGAAGTAGGACAGGCCCGACTCGCCGAGGATGGTCACCGCCACGCCGATCGTCGCGTCGATGATCAGCAGCGAGGCCATGTTCGGCAGGATGTGCCGCAGGATGATCTTCGGCGCGGGCACGCCCATGTACCGGGCGGCGAGCACGAACTCGCGGTTCTTGAGGGTCATGGTCAGCGAGCGCACGATCCGGGCGCTGACCATCCAGGCGAAGGCGGCCAGCAGCACCACGAACAGCAGCCAGGTCTTGCCCTTGAAGGTCGGCGAGAGGATGGCCAGCAGCAGGAACGAGGGCATCACCAGCATCACGTCGATGAACCAGACCAGCACCCGGTCCACCCAGCCGCCCAGGTACCCGGCCACCGAGCCGACCAGCGCCGCGATGGCCGTGGTCAGCGGGCCGCCGATCAGGCCGATCACCAGGGACTTCTGCGCGCCGCGCATGGTGAGCACGAACATGTCCTGGCCGGTCTGCGTGGTGCCGAACCAGTGGGTCGGGGACGGGCGGGTCTGGAAGTTGTCGAAGTCGATGTCGGTCAGCTGCCAGTGCGTCAGGTACGGGCCGAGGTACGCCGCCAGGAACAGCAGCACGATGACGACCAGGCCGAACAGGGCCAGCCGGTTGCGGGCGAAGCGGCGCATCAGCAGCCTGCCGCGGCCCCGGCCGGTGGCGGAGGACGGGGCGAGGGCGCCCTCGCCGAGTTCCTTCGCGGCGTCCAGCGCGCTCATCAGGCACGCACCCGCGGGTCCAGCGCCGCGTAGGCGATCTCGGAGACCAGCCCGGCGATCAGCACCAGTCCCGCGACGAACAGCGAGACCGCGGCGACCGCATTGGTGTCATTGCCCTGAATCGAGGTCACCGCCCACTGCCCCATGCCGTTCCAGTCGAAGATGGTCTCGGTGAAGGTGGCGCCGGTGAACAGCAGCACCGTGTTGTACACCAGGAAGGTCATCACCGGGATGATCGCGGTGCGCAGGCCGTGCTTGTAGATCGCCTTGCGCCGGGTCAGCCCCTTGGCGCGCGCGGTGCGCAGAAAATCGCTTCCCAACACGTCCAGCATCGTGGAACGCTGATATCTGCTGAGGATGGCGATCTCGCCGAGCACGAGTGAGACCGTCGGCAGCACCAGGTGCTGGGCGCGGCTGAGCAGCTGCGGCCAGAACGCCGTGATGGTCGCGTCGTACTCGTTGTCGAACTGGAAGAAGCTGGTCCCGCTGGCGTTGTTGAACCAGATGGCGAGCGCCTTGAGCAGGATCGCCAGGGCGAACACCGGGGTGGAGATCAGCAGGAAGGAGCCGAGGGCGGAGAGCTGATCGCTGGCCCGGTACTGGCGCACCGCGTTCCACGCGCCGAGGGCGATGCCGCCGACCGAGCCGATGACCGTGGCGAACAGCAGCAGCCGTGCGGAGACCCCGACGCGGCGGGCGAGATCCTGACCGACCGAGCCGCCCTGCACCTCGGTGCCGAAGTCGCCGTGCGCGAGGCCGTCGAGCCAGTGCCCGTAGCGCACGAAGACGTCGGTGTCAGGGTTCAGGTTCCTCTCGTCGAGCATCTGGGTGATGACCCCGGGCGGCGGCGTGGGGTGCTTGCCCTCGTAGTTCGACTTCGGATTCAGCGCGAGCGCCGCCAGGAGGTAGGCGACGGAGGCGCCGACGAACGTGAGGATCAAGTAATTGAGCAATCTGCGTAGCAGATACGCGCTCACCCGCCACTCCCTCGCCTGGCCGTGCGGCGTCGGCGGGAGTGGCTTTCGCTCCGTGCCGGCACCGGGAATTCCCGGATCGTTCGACGGCCCGGCCCGGTGGGTCGGCATCGCGATGCGCCGCCGTCTGCTGACTCAGATTGACGGCGAGTGGCCGGTGCTGTCCAGAGCCGGCAGATCAAGAACTAATTACGGAAAGGCACAGCAAAAGACACGGAATTTCGTCCCCATTACGCGAATGATGAAAGGGCGTCAATGGGGGTTCTGAGATATGGGGATTACCCTTGCCAAAGGGAAAACCCTTGATCAGCGCGCAGCCCTCGGATTCACCCGCGGCCACTTCCTCTCGCGACCGCGGGGTTCGGCTGTGCGCGCCGCACGGCGTACTAGGCGGAGGTGCTCACGCCCTCGTCGGCCATCACCGGGAAGTGGCACGCGGCCATCTGCGTAATACCGCCCGCGTTCTTGACCTCCAGCGGGGGCTCGACGGCGGCGCATATCTCCTGCGCCTTCCAGCACCGGGTGCGGAACCGGCAGCCGGACGGCGGGTTGATCGGCGAGGGCACGTCGCCGCTGAGCAGGATGCGCTCACGGCCCGACTCCTGCTTGCGCGACGGATCCGGAATCGGCACCGCGGAGAGCAGCGCGTTCGTGTACGGATGCAGCGGCCGCTCGTACAGGTCGTCCCGGGCCGCGATCTCCACCACCTTGCCCAGGTACATCACCGCCACCCGGTCCGAGATGTGCCGCACCACGGACAGGTCGTGCGCGATGAAGACGTAGGCGAGGTTCAGCTCCGCCTGCAAGTCCTCGAACAGGTTCACCACCTGCGCCTGGATCGACACGTCGAGCGCGGAGACCGGCTCGTCCGCCACGATCAGCCGCGGCCGCAGCGCGATCGCCCGCGCGATCCCGATCCGCTGGCGCTGGCCGCCGGAGAACTCGTGCGGGTACCGGTTGTAGTGCTCCGGCGAGAGGCCCACCAGCTCCAGCAGGTCCTGCACCGCGCGCTTCGTGCCCTGCGGAGTCTTGATCCCCTGGATCTGGAAAGGCGCCGAGACGATCGCGCCGACCGTCTGGCGCGGGTTGAGCGAGGACTGCGGGTCCTGGAACACCATCTGGATGTCCCGCCGCAGCGGCCGCAGCGCTCCAGCACCCAGGTGGGTGATGTCGCGCCCCTCGAAGACGACCTGGCCCCCGGTCGGCTCAAGCAGACGGGTGAGCAACCGGCCGGTGGTCGACTTGCCGCAGCCGGACTCCCCCACCAGGCCCAGCGTCTCGCCCGTGTGGACGGTCAGATCGATGCCGTCGACCGCCTTGACCGCGCCCACCGTCCGGCGCAGCAGGCCACGCCGGATCGGGAAGTGCTTCTGTAGGCCGGTGACGGACAGCAGCTCTTCCGTCGTCGTCCCAGTGCTCATGGATGCAGTGCTCATAGGTGTGGCCGGATTTCCTCGGTGAAGATCTGCCTGCGGTCGGACGAGGTGAGATGGCAGCGCACCAGGTGACGCGAGTCGACCGGCAGCAGCTCGGGCACCTCGGACTCCGAGCGGCCCTGATTGCGCTCGCCGAAGGCGCAGCGGGGGTGGAACGGGCAGCCGGACGGCACGTTGATCAGCGACGGCGGGTTGCCCGCGATCGGCAGCAGCCGCTCCATCACCGGGCGGTCGAGGCGCGGCATCGAGCCGAGCAGACCCCAGGTGTAAGGATGCTCGGGATCCGCGAACACCGACTTGGCCGGGCCGTACTCCATCGCCCTGCCCGCGTACATCACCATGATGTCGTCGGCCAGCTCCGCGACCACGCCCAGATCATGCGTGATGATGATCAGAGCGCTGTTGAACTCGCGCTGTAGATCCCGCATCAGGTCCAGGATCTGCGCCTGCACGGTCACGTCCAGCGCCGTGGTCGGCTCGTCCGCGATCAGCAGCTGCGGATTGCACACCAGCGCCATCGCGATCATCGCACGCTGCCGCATACCGCCGGAGAACTGGTGCGGGTAGTCGCCGGCGCGCTGCGCGGGCTGTGGGATGCCGACCCGTTCGAGCATCTCGACCGCGCGCTTGTACGCGGCGGACTTCGAGACCTTCTCGTGTACCCGGTAGGCCTCGGCGATCTGGTCGCCGACCTTGTAGTACGGGTGCAGCGAGGAGAGCGGGTCCTGGAAGACCATGGCCATCTTCTCGCCGCGCAGCTCGCGTACCTCGCCGGGGTCGGCGTGCACGAGTTCCTGGCCGTCCAGCCAGATCTCGCCCTGCATGATCGCCCCGCCGCGCCCGCGCTTGTTCGCCCGGCCGTGCAGCCCCATCAGCGACAGCGAGGTGACCGACTTGCCGGAGCCGGACTCGCCCACGATGCCGAGGGTCTGGCCGCGCTCAAGCCGGAACGAGACGCCGTCCACGGCGCGCACCAGACCGTCCTCGGTCTGGAAGTACACCTTGAGGTCCCGCACGTCGAGGAACGCCTCCGGGCCCTGCAAGGCCGCGTCGGCGGTGGCGATAACCCTGTCTTCCGTCATCCCACCCTCACTCGCGGGTCGAGCACTCCGTACAGCAGGTCCACTACCAGGTTGGCGATCACGATGAAGAAGGCCGCGAACAGCGTGACACCCATGACCACCGGGATGTCGCTGTTGCCGATCGCGAGGATCGCGTCGAGGCCGATCCCGTGGAAGCCGAAGATCTTCTCGGTGACCACCGCGCCGCCGAGCAGGTAGCCGAAGTCGAGGCCGAACATCGTGATGATCGGCGTGTAGATGGCGCGCATGGCGTGCTTGCCGACCACGGTGCGCTCGGGCAGACCCTTGGCCCGCGCGGTGCGCACGTAGTCCTCGCTCAGCGTGTCCAGCATGGTGGATCTCGTGATCCGAGCGTAGGCGGCGGCCGAGATGAACGCCAGGACCAGGGCGGGGAAGAAGATGTTGCGGGCCCAGCCGTAGGGGTCCTGGCTGAAGCCGATGTACTGGATCTGGTCCATGATGTGGAACTGGTACTGCACCAGCAGCGCGGCCACCAGCGCGGTGAAGTTCACCGGCATCGAGATGCCGGCCAGCGCGACGAGGATGATCGAGCGGTCCGCGAGCCGGCCCTTGTAGAGCGCGGCCACGACGCCGGCCAGCACGCCGAAGAACAGCCACAGCACCGCCGCGCTGATGGCCAGCGAGAAGGTCACCGGGAAGTCGGCGATCAGTTTCTGCCACACCAACTGGTGGCTGATGTAGGAGTAGCCGAGGCAGGGCGCCGGGCAGTTGAAGACGGCGCCGCCGTCGACGAAACTGCGCCCGACGAAGATCGCCTTGAGGTACGACCCGTACTGTACGACCAGCGGCCGGTCGAACCCGAGACCGTGCGCGATCGCCCGGTAGGTGTCCGGGGTCGCGCCCTTGCCCGCGTAGGTCCTGGCGAGGTCCTCGCCGAACCACTGTGGCATGACGTACGAGATGATGAACGTGATGATGCTCACGACCAGGACCACCAGCGCGGCCTGGAAGAGTCGTCTGACTATGTAAGCGAACACTGATATCGGCCGGTTCCGGCATGGGGGCGGATCTCGATCGGAGATCCGCCCCCGTGCCGCTCTACGCCTTCACCTGCTTCCAGTTCTGCTCGCGAAAGGAGGGTCTGCCTTTCCGGCCGGGGCCGGGCTCAGGCTCAGGACGAGCCGACGGTGGTGCCGAGCGCGGCCAGGTCCACTTCGCCGTTGTAAGCGTTCGTGATGTAGTAGTTCGTCACGTTCTTACCACGGGCGAGCAGCAGCGTGTCGTAGCCATACGGGATGTAGACCGCGTCGGACATGACCTGGTTGTCGACCTGGGTCGACAGCGCCGCGGTCTGCGCCGCGGTGGTGGCGGCCTTCATCTGGTCGAGCAGGCTGTTGACCTTCGGGTCGTTCAGCCGGCCGTAGTTCGAGCCGCTGCTGGTCGCCGAGAGCAGGCGGCCGTCGGTGATCTGCGAGAAGAAGCCGAAGCCGGTCGGCCAGTCCGGGCCCCAGCCCGCTGCGCCGAGACCCAGGTCCTTCTGCTTCATGACGTCGGGGCGCTGGAGGTTCTGGCTGTAGTACTTCGAGCCCTCGACCTGCGTGATCTGCGTGGTGATCCCGACGCGAGCCAGCGCGTTCTGCAGCGCGGTCGCGAAGCCCGGGCCCTTGCCCGCGTTCGCCGTGATGATGCCGGTGGAGAAGCCGTTGGGCTTGCCGCACGCGGCCAGCTCCGACTTCGCCGTGGTCAGGTCGCCCTTGTTGTCCGCGCCGGTCGGGTACGCGTTGGCGTCGGTGTGCCCCGGCACGCCCGGAGGCAGCATCGAGTTGGCTTCCTTCGCGCCCGCGATCGAGCCGCCACGCGCGTTGATCAGGTCAACCTTGTTCAGCGCGTACGCCACGGCCTTGCGGCAGTGGATGTTGTCGAACGGCGCCACGTCCTGGTCGATGGTCACGTACCGGGTCGCGTTGGCCGCCGGGTTGTCCGTGTACTTCTTCTGAGTCGGGTTTTCCAGGGCCTTGGCCACGTCCGCGGTCTGGAGGCCACCGCCGTCGTACTCCGCGTCAACCGTGCCGGCCAGGATCGCCGCGTCCAGCTGGTTCGGGTCCCAGTCCGTCTTGACCGAGATCTTGTCCGGCAGCGCCGGGTCCACCGGGTCGCTGGCCGCCGACCAGTTCGGGTTGCGCGACAGCTCGATGTCCTTGCCCGCCGTGTACGACGAGATCATGTACGGACCCGAGGAGACCACGGTCGCGCCCGTGTAGTTCAGGCCACCGGTCTTCGGCGTGGAGTCCACGTCGATCGGCACCGGCGCGGTCTGCGGCAGCGTCAGCACGTACGGGAAGTCGCCGTACGGGGCGACCAGGTGGAAGACCAGCGTGGTGTCATCCGGTGTGTCGACACCGGTCAGACCCAGGTGGTCGGCCGCCTTGTCCTTGTACGGACCCGGGTAGGTGCCGTCCGTCAGAATCGACGAGAAGTACTCCGGGCCGGCCGGGTTGACCGTGTCCAGCGCGTAAGAACGCTCGATCGCGTACTTGACGTCCTTCGAGGTGATGTCCTCGCCGTTGGAGAACTTCAGGCCCGAACGGATCTGCACCGTCCAGGTCTTGCCGTCGGAGGAGACGGTCGGCGCCGCGGCGGCCAGGCCGGGCACCAGCGACGTCGACGGCGAGCCGGGCGCACCGACCTTGTACGTCATCAGCGTGCGCGCGTAGTACCGCGAGAAGTTCCACGAGTACGCGTAGTACTGGTTGACCGGGTCCACCGAGTCCAGGTCCTGGGTACCACCCAGAATCAGCGTCCCGCCCTTCTTCGTGGACGGGTTCACTACCCCAGTAGTGGCGTAGTTGAACGAAATTGTGTCGGCGGGGTTGACCGTCGTCGTGCCGGTGCTGCTGCCGCCGCCGGCAGTGGTCTTACTACTGCTGCACGAGGTGGCGACGGACGCCACCAGTGCGGCTGCCGCCGCCGCAGCGGCGATCTTGGTTGTACGCTGCATTCCGTGAATGCCCCTTTCCAGGACTGCGCAACTACAGGGGTTTTCTGTTGGAAACCGGGAGAGGTCGCTTCTAGCGGCCGGCCCGGGGGTCGAGGGCGTCGCGCAGGCCGTCCCCGAAGAGGTTGAAGGCGAGCACGGTGAGGAACACGGCGAGGCCGGGGACCAGCATGAACGTCGGGTCCACCGAGTAGGAGTCCACGGCGGTCGACAGCATCTGGCCCCACGAGGCGTTCGGCGGCGGAGTGCCGACACCGAGGAAGGACAGGTAAGCCTCGAGCACGATGTTCGCCGGGATCGCCAGCGAGGTGTACACCAGGATCGGGCTGGCGAGGTTGGGCAGGATCTCGCGGAAGATGATCCGGCTCGGCCGGGCGCCGAGCAGCCGCGCCGCGTCGACGAACTCGCGTTCGCGCAGCGAGAGCACCAGGCCGCGGATCAGACGTGCCTGGTAGGCCCAGGAGAACACGCCGATCACCACGACCATCACGACGATGTGCAGCGACCAGCCGCTCAGCCCGAAGGCGTTGACCGGGATGATCGAACCGATCGCGATCAGGAAGATCAGGATCGGGAAGGCCAGGAAGATGTCGGTGATCCGGGACAGCACGGCGTCGGTCCAGCTGCCGAAGTAGCCGGCGACGGCCCCGATGATGATGCCCACGATCATCTGCACGGCGGTCGCCGCCAGCGCGACGATGAGGGTCGGCCGTACGCCCACGACGATCCGGGCGAACAGATCGCGGCCGTTGGTCGGTTCTAGCCCGAACGGGTGGGCCAGGCTCATCCCGCCGCGCGGGCCGATCGGCAGCAGCGTCCCCGTGTCGATCAGGTTGCCGTTGAAGACGTTCGGATCCAGGCCCATCGCATGGTTGATGACGTCCGCGAAGATCGCGAGCAGGATCAACAGCAGGATGAACCCGCCGCTGGCCATCGCGATCTTGTCGCGCTTGAACCGGTCCCAGGCGATCCGGCCCAGGGAGCGGCCCTCGATAAGGGCGGCTGCCGGGATCGCCGGCGCACCCATGTCGGCGGCTGCGTCTGCCGCCGTGTTCGGCACAGTCATCGTTTTATTGCGTCCTCGTCGTTCGCGGCGGAACCCGTCGGGACCTGTTCGGTGATCGATACGGTTACGTTGGAATCTACCTGGTGTTCGGCCATGCTTCAGCTCGGTGGATCGGTGGTGTCCTCACTGCGTACGTGCGGACGAGACCCGATCGCGCCGGCGGCGCGGTCGATCCCGCGGTCCGGAGCGGCGGGCGGCCGCCTTGGGTCGCCCGAGCATGGGCGGCCTGGTCACCGGCGCGGGGCGCACGGTGCCACTGGCGGGAATTCCTACCACGCTCCGTCTTCGGAGAACAATCCTCGGAGTTCTACGGTCATGGAACACCCATAAGGCAATGTGTGTCCGAACTGTGATGGAACGCGTATCGCTTCGAGTTCCTGGCGTAGCGACGGCCTGTTCATCCGGCACTCGTGGTAGGCGGCCCGTCATATCGTGGTGACAATACCTTCAGCCGTTCGGTTCAGCGCCTGCGCGATTCGTGGCCGAATCGTTGCCGGGCAGCGCCACCGCCGAAACCGGGGCGGCCCGGACCCGGTGCCCGGATAACGTCTCCTCGGCGCCCGGATAACCTGGTGTCTCGTGATCGAGACTTCCTGGGATGTGGCCGTGGTCGGCGCCGGTCCGGCCGGGGCGACCGCCGCGCGGGTCGCCGCGGAGGGCGGCGCGCGGGTCGCGCTGTTGGAGAAGGCGGCCCTCCCCCGGTACAAGACCTGTGGCGGGGGGCTGATCGGGCTGTCCCGCCAGGCGCTGCCCCCGGGTTTCGAACCGCCGGTGCGCCAGCGGATCGACGCGATCTCGTTCACCCACCGGGGGCGGCGGGCCAGGACGCGGCGGGACCGCGAGGGCGGGCTGCTGACCCTTGTCAACCGGGCCGACTTCGACCACGCGCTGGCCAAGGCCGCGGTGGAGGCGGGCGTCCGGTTGCACGAGGGCGTGACAGTGACCGGCGTCGAACAGCAGCCGGACGGCGAGGGGCCGGCTGTGCTCACCCTCGCCGACGGCTCGCGGCTCGCCGCCCGCGCGGTGGTCGGCGCGGACGGTTCGGCCAGCCGGCTCGGCCGGTACGTCGGGGTGACGTGCCGCCAGGTCGATCTCGGGCTCGAAGCGGAGATCCCGGTTCCGCCAGACGTGGCAGAGCACTGGGCCGGGCGGGTGCTGGTCGACTGGGGACCGCTGCGTGGTTCCTACGGATGGGTGTTCCCCAAGGGCGACACGCTCACCGTCGGCGTGATCGCCGCGCGCGGCGGCGGCGAGGCGACGCGCGCCTACTACCGGGAGTTCATCGAGCAGCTCGGCCTGGCCGGGTTCCCGGCCGCGACCGAGTCCGGCCACCTGACCCGTTGCCGCACCGCGGACTCGCCGCTGTCCCGCGGCCGGGTCGTGGTCGCGGGCGACGCGGCGGGGCTGCTGGAGCCGTGGACCCGTGAGGGCATCTCGTTCGCGCTGCGTTCGGGCCGGCTGGCCGGCGAGGCGGCCGCGCGGCTGGCCGGGTCGCCCGACACGGCCGCCGTGTCCGCGGCGACCGACGAGTACCGGGAGCGTGTCGAGGAGCTGCTCGGGGTGGAGATGGACGCCGGCTTGCAGCTGCTGACCGCGTTCGAGCGGCGCCCGGGTTTCTTCCACGCCGCGGTCACCACCCTGCCGATCGCCTGGCGCGCCTTCACAGAGGTCTGTCACGGCCGGGCGACCTTCGCCGAACTGCTGCGGTCACGAGCCGCCCAGGCGAGCCTGCGCGTCATCTCCTGAGCCCCGTTACCTTCTAGAAGTCCCCCCCGCCCCCGCCGTCACTTACTACAGAGCACGTACGCGACAAGCGCTCGAACGCGTTCTGTTGGCACACTAATGAGTACGAGTTCTGTGACGTGGGTACACCATCGTTTCACCAGGCTCGTCGTGTGGGCAGACGTGGTCGAGCACGAACGTCGTCGAGCACGAACCTCGTCCAGCACGAACCTCGTCTAGCACGGGGCCTGACACAGCAGTACCGGACAACAGTGACGTCATAGCGGAGCGGTCATGTCAACTCGCTCGGTGGCTGATCCCGTCGCGGCCGAGGCGGGGTGGGCCGACCCGCACGCGGTGCGGGATCTGGCGCGGCGGTGCGAAGAACGACTCGATGCCCTGATCGAGCGCATCGCGGCGCAATGGCGCGTGCAGTTGCCCGGCTATCAGGTCCTGCGTGACGCAGAGCACGAAGCTGTGCTGCGGCAGGCGGTCAGCGGCTTCCTGCGCACACTGCGCGGCGTCCCGGTGGACCTGGATCTACGAGCCCTGTTCCGGACGCGGGCGCTGCGGCGGGTGGAGCAGGGCGTGCCGCTGCCGACGCTGCTGCGTGCGTACACCATCGCGACATATGCCTTGTTCGATGGCTTACGGCAGGAGGCACGTGCGGACGAGGCGACAGCACTCGCAGATATCGCGCGGCTGCTGTTCCTCGCGCAGGACGAAGCCATCACCGAGGTGGCCAGCGCGTATCAGGAGGAGTTGGCCGCGCTGAGTGCGGCACGCCGGGACCGCCGCCGCGAACTGGCGCGGGATCTGGTGACCGGCTCGCAGCTCCCGGATGCGGCGGTACTCGATGAATTCGGGCTCGGCACGGGCGCGATGGTGCTCGCATTGCGCCTCGGCATGCTCAGCGTGGCCGGTCCGATTCCACAGCAGCGGCCGGACGCCGAGGTATCGGTGACAGTGGCGGTGACCGACGTTCCCGAATCGGTGCGCTCCGCGTCCGAGGCGGCAATCCGTCACAAGCTGCTGCGTTTACAGCAGGCACTTGACGCGTACTTCGGCCGACCGGTCCCGGCGCTGCTGGAGCAGCCGGGCGGACACGTACTGGTCCCCCGCACCGCGCTCGACTCGGACTCACCCACCTCCGACACAAGCACCACAGCCACCGCCGCCACCACCATCACGGAAACAACCCCGGGCTCCACGCTCCTCGAAGAACTTTCCTGGCGATTGTCCGAAGTCTGGGGTGACGAGATCCGCATCGCGGTCGCCGTCGCGGACCGGCCGGACCAGGTCGGCGCGGTCGCCGCCACAGCGGCGGAGGTGCTGCGGCTGGTCTGCGCGCTCGGCAAACCTCCCGGCGTATACACGCTCGATGACGTGTTGCTCGAATACCACCTCACCCGGCAGGACGAGAGCGCGCAGCTGTTGGGCGCCCTGCTCGACCCGTTGGCGGACCGTCCTGACCTGCTGCGTACGGTGCGCGTCTTCCTCGAAGAGCAGTACGACCGCCGACGGACCGCGCGCCGCCTCAGCCTGCACCCGAACACCGTGGACAACCGGCTGGACAGAGTAACGGAACTCACGGGCCTGAACCCGGCCACGCCGCGCGGCGTCGCCCTGCTGATGACCGCACTGGCGCTGCATGACCTGCGTTGACATCAGCGAGCCGGTGCGGTGCCTTCCGGGGCACCAGCTTGCGGCGAATAGCCCCGTAAGGCACCTTAGTCGGGTGACTGCGGACAAGAACCCCGGAGACGAGAACACCGGGCACATGAACACCGGGGACCAGAACACTGTGGTCGAGAACACCACGTCCGAGAACCCTGCGGCCGAGCACGTGGCCCGCACCGCCGGCCGGCTCGCCGAATACGGGTTCTTCATCGACTTCGACGGGACGCTGTCCCCCATCCAGGACGACCCCGAGTCCGTCGCGCCGGTGCCCGGGGCGCTGGACGCGCTGACCGCGCTGACCGCCGAGGCGGGCCTGGTCGCGGTGGTCTCCGGCCGGCCGGTCGCCTTCCTGGGCAGCCGCCTCGGCACGATCCCCGGCCTCGGCCTGCACGGCCTGTACGGGCTCGAATACTCCTCGGACGGCGGCCGGACCGTGGCCACCGCCCCGCAGGCCGAGCCGTACACCCCGGTGATCGCGCGCGTGGTGGCCGAGGCGCGCGCCGCCTTTCCGGAAACGCTGGTCGAGGACAAGCGGCTGTCGGTCTCGCTGCACTTCCGCACGGCTCCGGCGCTGGAGCCGGCCATCGAGGCGTGGACGAGCGAGCGGGCCGAGGCGTACGGCCTGCTGCGGCAGCACGGCCGCATGGTCGTCGAACTCAAGCCGCCGCTGGACACCGACAAGGGCGCGATCGTGCTGGAGCGCGCGAGCGGCCTGGCCGGCGCCTGGTACTTCGGCGACGATCTCGGCGACCTGCCCGCCTTCATCGCGCTGGACAAGCTCGCCGCGCAGGACCGCGGGTTCCACGCGGTGCGGGTCGCGGTCGGGACCGCGGAAGGCCGCGGCGCCGCGCTGGCCGGGCACGCCGATCTGCGCCTCTCCGCCCCACAGCGAGTGCCGGCGCTGCTCAATTCCCTGCTCTCGGCCCATCGCACCGCAGGCGCGCCGTGAGAGACTGGGGCGGTGAAGGAGCAGCCCCGCACGCGGCCCGTGCCGCTGTTGTACGAGCCCGCCGCCGAGGATCCGCAGGCAAAGCGGTTCTTCGGTCTCGACGAGATCACCGACCCCGCGGAGTTGCTTGAACGCGCCACCGACCTGCACACGGCGTTCCGGGCGGCCGCCGACCGGGCCGGCGCGTATCAGGCCATAGCGGCGGCGGAACTGACCGACCCGCGCCGTTTCGACCGCATCACCTACCTCGAACTCGCCGAGCGTATAGGTTGCACGGCGGCCATCGCCGAGACCATGGCCGAACGCGGCAGGCAGATCCTCAAGGACGGCCACGCACACGAGTTCTGACCGGCTGCGCCCGATCGGCCGCGCTCACGCGAAATCCGGTCGTTCCAGCCACCCTGATCGTTCCGATCAGCTCTGATCAGCTCAGATCGCCTTCCGACCCCCCCTTCCGACCGCTTGGCCCCGGATTCCGTCTTCACCAGCCCTTCAGGGTAGGGTCGCCGCGGGGGCACGCGGACAGGACGCGCGAAGCCGTTACCCAGGAGGACCGATCCTCGGGCAATCGGGAGTGGTGAGTCGGCCGTTGACTGCTATCGCGAGTTCGTCCGCGGATATCGGCGGTGAAATCACGCCGCACGCCAACGTGGACGCGCATCCGCGCCGCTGGCCGCACGTCCTCGGCGTGGGCCTGATCACGGCACTGTTCGCGACGGTCTACTCCGCTTATCTGCTGGGTGTGCACGCCACGCTGCGGGACGGGTTGGCCGATGTCGGCGAGTACGACCAGGCTATCTCGGGCTACGCGCACTTCATGGGCCCGCACTCGCCGTTCGTCGGATTGGGCGGCAATCCGAACAGCGCCGGCGTACTGCAACTCTCCGACCACTTCACCCCGCTGCTGGCGCTGCTCGCCCCGTTCTACTGGATCCACGACGGGCCCGAGACGCTGCTGATCGAGACCGGGGTGCTCGCCGCGCTGCCGATCATCCCGCTGTGGCTGTTCACCCGGCGCGCCGTCGGCGAGTTCCGGCTCGGCGGCGCCGTCGCCGCGTACTTCGTGGCGGTGGCCTACGGGCTGTCCTGGCCGCTGCAAGAGGCGCTGTGGTTCGAGTTCCACGAGGTCTTCCTCGCCCTCCCGATCATGTTCTGGATGATGGAACGGGCCCAGGCCGGGCGGCTGCGGCAGGCGGCGCTCATCAGCCTGCTGCTGCTCGGCGTCAAGGACGACCTCGGATTCGTCGTCGCGGTCTTCGGGCTCTACCTCGCGGCCAAGGACGCGACGATGCTGGACTGGCTGCGTCTCGTGCGCCGCGCAGTGCGTACGCCCCGCCGCGCGCTCGGCGCGGTGCTGCGCCGCGACCGGCTGTGGTTCCTGGCGCTGGTGCCGATCGGCCTCGGCATGGTCCTGCTGGTCAACAAGGTGCTGCTGCCGCACTTCGGCGGCAGCCCGACCCGGAACTTCACCTACACCGAGTTCGGCGCCACGCCGACGGCGGCGCTGCACTCGATGCTCGGCCACCCGGGGACCGTGTTCCACACGCTGCTCAACTCGCCGGTCAAGAAGAAGACGCTGCACATGCTGCTGCGGCCGGTGCTGGGCCTGTGCCTGCTCTCGCCGCTGAGCCTGATGGCCGCGCCGCTGCTGGTCGAGCGGTTCCTTTCGATG
The DNA here is from genome assembly GCF_035946395.1 of Actinocrinis sp. Taxonomy (NCBI): domain Bacteria; kingdom Bacillati; phylum Actinomycetota; class Actinomycetes; order Catenulisporales; family Actinospicaceae; genus Actinocrinis; species Actinocrinis sp. The sequence goes on along the minus strand of NZ_DASYZI010000429.1, from coordinate 104 downwards.
AACCAGTTGTACTGGCAGATGCCGTACCACTACAACGCCTTCCTGCTGCCGATGCTCTTCCTCGGCGCGGTGGACGGTGCGGCGAGGCTGGCCCGCTGGCTGAC
>NZ_DASYZI010000428.1:0-8073 GCF_035946395.1 Actinocrinis sp. | reverse complement strand
GATCGCACCCAGGACCAGAGCGCGCGTGAGCCTCGGCGCCGATTCCCCGTCGAGGACCGCCACTACGGCGGGCCACCGCCCGCCCTGCGCCTCGGCGATGGTCACCGCCCACGCGTGCCGCAGCACCCGAGCCTGCGCAGCCGTGAAGGCGTCCGCCGAGCCATCCTCACCCGCCTCACCGGCCTCATCCGTCGCGACCGGCACGTTTCGGGCGTCGTGCGGCTTGTCCCAGGCGACTGTCAAGCCTTCCGCGTCCGCCCGGCTCACCGTCCCCGTCTCGCCGCCCGACAGCCCGCGATCCGGCAGCGGCGCGGTCACGATGACGCGATCGCCCGCGTCGAAGCCGACACACGTGCCGGGGCCGGGATTGAAACGGGATTTGAGCGCTGCGTTGAGCGTTCCGGTACCGGCGGCGGACTCCGCATCCACCGCGACGACCTGCACCTGACTGCCGCTCAGGTTGAAGGCGCGTGGGATCGAGTCGGCGGCGACCTGCACCGCGCGATGTACCGCCGCGCCCGCCTCACGCACCGGGACGATCACCACCTCCTTCGAAGTGCCGTCAGGGCCGAGCAACAGCTCCTGTGGCGGCAGTCCGCCGTAACGCACCGCGTCCGCGAGGGAGCTGAGCGGGCCGGTCGGGCGATGCTTGAGCTCGACCCGAGGCAGTCGGCCACCGAACGAGGGATCGTCGATCTCCAGCAGGTCTCGGAACAGCGCGCCGGGACCCGTTCCCGTGAGCGTCGCGGGATCGCCTGCGAGCACCACGTGCGCCCCGTCGCGCGCCGACTCAAGCAACGTGGTGCCGAGTTCCAGGCTGAGCAGTTGTGCGTCCGCCACGACGAGAACGTCCGCAGCCTCGATACGCCCCGGATCACCGACCAGCACGCGCGTGTCGACCGCGTCCACCCCGGCTGCTGCGAGCGTGCGTAACCCGGCCGCCGACGGCGAGGTCAGCAGTGCCGCAGGGAACGCCTCTGCCAGCTCGGCCAGTCGTGCCGCGCTCGTGCCGGTCACCAGGGTCAGGCCGTGCTCGGCGACTGCGCCGAGCAACGCGTCGGCCGAATCCGTGCCCTGCTTCGCCTCCACCGCCTCGGGTGTGGCGGCCAGCCGCTGCGCGGCCTCCGCAGCCGACTGCTCCGCGAACGCCCACCGCTCGACGGCCAGCAGCGTGTGCCCGCTGGTCAGCATCGCCGCCGGATCGTCGTCGTCCGCGGCGTCCAGCCGCTCGAACTCCTCGATCTGCGCTTCGTCCGCGTCCTCCGGCAGCGAAACGGGTTCGGCGAACGCCAGCGCCGCGCCGTGCTCGATCGCGTCGGCGATCGCCCCGGTGGCGTCGGACACGCCGAACTTGTCCAACGCGTCGGCGATCGTGTCAGCGCCCTGAACCGTGTGTCCGGCTGCGGCCGCGCGGCGCAGAAGCCAGGAGACCAGCGCCCTGGAACGACGCGGATCGGCTGGCCCGGCCTGCGGCAGGGCGGCTCGGGCCAACGCGTCAGCGGCCTGCGGCGCGACGCCGGGCACCGTGAGCACGCACCAGGGATCGGCCGCCACGCGTTCGTCGGCATCCTCGCCTAGCGCCCGCTCGATCCGGTCGGCCATCGCGACCGGTGCGCCCGCCGCCGCGAGCCAGGCGATCAGCCGCCCTCGACCGGTTGCGGCTACTTCGCCAGTGCCCGTATTGGCAGTGCCCGTCGTGCCAGGGCCCGCTTCGCCGGGATTGTCGGGCCCGTCGGACTCATGCGGCGGCCGGCCCCCCTCGTCCATCGCGTCCTACCCTCTGTTCCAGCCGTGATCCGGGTATCCCAGATACGGCGCCGATACGTCGTCCAGCGCTTCGCGGATCGTCTGAGGCAGCGCCAGATCCTCGGCTGCCAGCGCCCCGCGCAACTGCGCCGCGGTGCGTGCCCCGACGATGGGCGCCGTCACCCCGGGCCGGTCACGCACCCAGGAGAGCGCCACCTCCACCGGTGCGACCCCGAGGCCGTCCGAGGCAGTGGCGACGGCGTCGACGATCCGCCGCGCGGCGCCGTCGAGGTACGGCCCGACGAAGCCGCCGTACCGATCCGAAGCGCCCCGCGAATCCGAGGGGATGCCGGTCCGGTACTTCCCGGTCAGCACGCCACGGCCGAGCGGCGACCACGGCAGCAGCCCTATACCCAGCGCCAGCGCGGCCGGGGCGACCTCGCGCTCCACTCCGCGCTGCACCAGCGAGTACTCCATCTGCACCGACGCGATCGGAGCCCGCCCGGGCACCGCCCGCTGCCAGGAGGAGGCCGCCGCCAACTGCCAACCAGAGTAGTTGGACACGCCGACATATCTCGCCTTGCCCGACGCAACCGCCGCGTCGAGTGCAGAGAGCGTCTCCTCGATCGGCGTGTTGTCGTCATAGGCGTGCAGTTGCCAGATGTCCACGTAATCGGTGCCCAGGCGTGTGAGCGAGGCATCCAGGGCCGCGAGCAGATGCCCACGCGAGGCGTCGAAGCGCCGTGGGTCGTGTGGCACCGACACGGCCTTGGTGGCGATCACGACATCAGATCGGATGCCCTCCACCAGGCGCCCCAGCAAGGCCTCCGACTCGCCGTCGGAGTAGACGTCGGCTGTGTCCACCAGCGTGCCCCCGGCGTCGAGAAAGGCCTTGAGCTGGTCGCCCGCGTCCGCCTCGTCGGTGTCCCGGCCCCAGGTCATCGTGCCGAGACCCAGGCGGGACACGCGCAGCCCGGTCCGCCCCAGATGTCGCTGCTCCATAGCTGTGAATGTAGTGGCTGGGACCGGGCCCGCGCCGACCTCTCACCTGTTCGGCTGTGGACAAACTGTGCCCATCGTCCGTTCGGCGGCACCGTCCCGGCATGCTCGACGAGCTCATTACCGCCGAGTAGGGTGTTGCCGGGCGAAGGCCGACGAATCGCGGGACGGCGAACTGTGCGAAAACGAGAAGCGGAGCGGCGATGAAGCTGGGCGTGAACCTCGGATACTGGGGCTCGGGCAACGACGGCGACAACCTGGCTCTGGCCCGCGAGGCCGACCGGCTGGGCTACGCGGTCTGCTGGACCGCCGAGGCGTACGGCTCCGACGCGGCGACCACCCTGGCCTGGGTGGGCGCGCAGACCGAGCGCATCGACATCGGCTCCGCGATCTTCCCGATCCCGGCGCGTACCCCCACGCTGACCGCGATGACCGCGGCCACCCTCGACTCGCTGTCCGGTGGCCGCTTCCGTCTCGGGCTCGGCGTCTCCGGGCCGCAGGTCTCCGAGGGCTGGCACGGCGTCCCGTTCAAGGCGCCGCTGGCGCGCACCCGCGAGTACGTCGACATCGTGCGACTGGCCCTCAGCCGTCAGCGCGTCGCCTACGACGGCGAGCACTTCAAGCTCCCGCTGCCCGGCGGCGCCGGCAAGAGTCTCCAACTGATCATCCGTCCCATCCGCGAGCGCATCCCGATCTACATCGCCGCGGTCGGCCCGAAGAACCTGGAGCTGACCGGCGAAATCGCCGACGGCTGGCTCGCGGTCTTCCTCTCCCCGCAGTACGCAGGCGAACAACTCGCGTCGATCGAGGCGGGCCGCAAACAGGTGGGTAAGGACCTGTCCGGGTTCGACGTCGTGCCGACCGTGCCCGTCGTGATCGACGATAACCTGGAGCGCGCCGCCGATCAGATCCGCTGGTACGCGGCGCTCTACATCGGCGGCATGGGCAGCCGTGAGCAGAACTTTTACAATCAACTCGCCTGCCGCATGGGCTACGCCGACGCCGCCGCACGCGTCCAGGATCTGTACCTGGCCAGGGATCACCGTAACGCGGCTGCGGCCGTGCCTTTCGAGTTCATCGACTCCACCAGTTTGATCGGCCCGCCGCAACGAATCGCCGAGCGGATGAAGGAGTACGCCGCCGCAGGAGTCACGACGCTGAGTCTTTCCATGTTCGCGACGAACCTCGACCAACGCCTTGCCGACCTCCGCACGTCCATCGACGTCCTACGCGCCGCCGGCCTCGACGGATAGCCCCCAATTTGTGATCACTCCAATTTCGATCACATAGCGAACCGGCCGGTACATTGATGCGGTGACGACTGTCCTGCTGGTCCGGCACGGCCGCACCACCGCGAACGCTTCAGGAGTGCTGGCCGGGCGGACGCCGGGCGTCGAACTCGACGAGCGCGGGCGGGCTCAGGCCGCCGCGCTCGCCGAGCGATTGGCCGAGGTGCCGCTGGCAGCCGTGGTCAGCAGCCCGCTGGAGCGCACGCGTCAGACTGCTGAGGCGCTGCTCACGGGCCGTCAGGACACGCCGCTGCACGTCGACGAGTCGCTCACCGAATGCGACTACGGGGACTGGTCCGGCCGAGAGCTCATGACGCTGTTCGAGGAACCGTTGTGGCGGACGGTCCAGATCCACCCGGCCGCAGCCGCCTTCCCCGGTGGCGAAGCCATGGCGGCGATGTCCGCGCGTGCGGTAACCGCCATCCGTCGATGGAACGCGGAGTTCGGCGGGGACGCAACTTACGCCGTCGTCTCGCATGGTGACATCATCAAGGCCATCGTCGCGGATGCGCTCGGCATGCACCTTGACCTGTTTCAGCGGCTACAGGTCGACCCGTGCTCGGTCAGCGTAATCAATTACACCGAGACCAGGCCGTTCATCCTGCGGTTGAATGACACCGGTTGGGAGACCGCCAGCCTCAAGCCTCCCAAGCGCCGCACCAAGCGCACCTCTGCACGTGCACGCGCCGAAGAAGGCGATGTGCAGGTGGGCGGCGGAGCAGGACCCGGTTAAGACCGCGTAGGCTCGGTCCCGACGTGAACTCCCGGCCGTGTGCACTGTCACAGTAGTGGCCAACAGTCACTCGCGGCGCGGAATAGACGCTCCTCACCGGGCCGGAACCGGAACAATGACCGAGAGACGTAGTGTAGTGAGAGGGAGGCTGACACAGTGCCGAGGCACCTGTTCGTCTACGACCCGCCGGAACGGTTCGTGGCCGGCACCGTTGGTGAGCCCGGTTCCCGGTCCTTCTTCCTACAGGCACGCTCCGGCCGCCGGGTGACCTCGGTCAGCCTGGAGAAGGAGCAGGTGGCGCTGCTCGCCGAGCGGCTTGAGGAACTGCTCGACGAGATCGTGCGCCGCACCGGCGGCGTCACCGCCGTGCCTGCCGCCACGCCCACGGATCTGACCGACAACGACCCGCTGGAGCAGCCGATCCTTGAGGAGTTCCGGGTCGGCTCGCTCGCGCTGGCCTGGGACGAGCCGCGCGGCAAGATCGTGATCGAGGCCGGTGCGATCACGGAGGACGAGAACCCCGCCGAGCCGCTGTCCGACGATCAGACCGCCGAGGCGCCTGACGTGCTGCGTGTGCGGCTGACCGGCGGTCAGGCGCGGGCGTTCGCGGCCCGCGCCCAAGCCGTCGTCTCCGCCGGCCGCCCGCCCTGCCCGCTGTGCGATCTGCCGCTCGACCCCGAGGGGCACGTGTGCCCGCGCCAGAACGGCTACCGGCGGCGGACCGCGGCGTGACCGACGCGCTGCGTAAGGGCGAACTGAAGGTCGAAGGGCGTCTGACCGACGCCTCGAACGCCACTCTCTACTGTGTCGCAGTTCTCGGTGACAGTGACAGTGGCAGCGATGGGGATAACAACCGAGACGGTAACGGGGCCGACAATGGCAACGGGCAGAGTTCCGTCACCTGCGTGTACAAGCCGATCGCTGGCGAAAACCCGCTCTGGGACTTCCCTGACGGCACCCTCGCCGCGCGTGAGGTCGCCGCTTACGAGGTAAGCGTGGCGCTCGGCTGGGATCTCGTGCCCGAAACCATCCTGCGTGACGGTCCGTTCGGCCCGGGTATGTGCCAGCGCTGGATCGACGTCGACGAGAAGACGCAGCTACTCGCCGTCCTGCCGATGAACGCCCGAGGCGACGATCTGGACGGCTGGTGCCCGATCATGTCGGTCAGCCTGACCAACGGCGAACAGGGCATTCTGTCCCATCAGGACAACGACGAACTGCGCAGAATCGCGCTGTTCGACGTCATTATCAACAATGCCGACCGGAAGGGCGGGCACGTCCTGCCCACCGCTGACGGGTACGTCTACGCGATAGACCACGGCGTCACCTTCCACACCGACGACAAGCTGCGCACCGTGCTGTGGGGCTTTGCCGACAGGCCGCTGAATGACGCCGAGATCGCCGATCTCAAGCGGCTGCGAGCCGACGATGCGCTCGCCGACCGCGTCGCCGAGCTCCTCACCGAGCCGGAGACCGCCGCCCTGCACGCCCGAATCAGTGCACTGCTCGCCGCCGGGCGCTTCCCGAAGCCGGCGGGTCGCCAGCGTCCGGTTCCATGGCCGCTCATCTGACGTGTCCGACTGAGGCGTTCATCTGAAGCGTTCACGCTTGATCGCGGGCAGACCGTACAGTGTTGCGCATGGATGCATGGCCGACGAGCAATCCGCCTAAGCTGCCCGGACGTGGCGAAACTCTCCGCCTCTACGACACGTCCACCGGCGAGCTGGTCCCCACTCCGGCGAGAAGCCCGCAAGACGGTGAACCGGCCCTCATCTACGTTTGCGGAATCACTCCTTACGACGCGACCCATCTGGGCCATGCTGCGACGTACACCGCCTTTGACCTCGTCAATCGAGTGTGGCGAGACGCCGGGCACGAGGTGCGCTACGTCCAGAACGTCACTGACATCGATGACCCGCTCCTGGAACGGGCCGCAAAGATCGGTGAGGACTGGGAAGTCCTCGCGCTGAAGGAAACGGCGCTGTTCCGCGAGGACATGACGGCGCTACGCATCCTGGCCCCGTATCGGTACGTCGGTGCGGTTGAGGCGATCCCGCTCGTCGTCACGCTCGTCGAGCGCCTTCTGGAGAGCGGCGCTGCGTACCGCGTGGACGATGACGTGTACTTCAACGTGCACAGTGACCCCGGCTTCGGCTCGATCTCAGGTCTCGACTCCGCCATGCAGGAAAAGCTCTTCGCGGAGCGTGGCGGCGACCCCGACCGGCCGGGCAAACGGCACCCACTGGACTGTCTGCTGTGGCTTGCCGAGCGGCCTGGCGAACCGTCCTGGCAGACGTCGCTCGGCGCGGGCCGTCCCGGCTGGCACATCGAGTGCGCCGCCATCGCGCTGGAGTACCTCGGCAGCGGGATCGACGTGCAGGGCGGCGGCTCGGACCTGGTCTTCCCGCATCACGAGATGGGCGCGGCCGAGGCGCAGGTGCTGACCGGGCATCGACCGTTCGCCAAGATCTACGCGCACGCCGGGATGGTCGCGCTGCACGGGGAGAAGATGTCGAAGTCCAAGGGGAACCTGGTCTTCGTGTCGAAGCTGCGCGCCACCGGCCACGAGCCGATGGCGATCCGGCTGGCGCTCCTCGCGCACCACTACCGCAGCGACTGGGAGTGGTTTCCCGCCGACCTCGCGGCTGCGGAGCAGCGCCTGGCGCGCTGGCGCGCCGCCGTGTCCCGCCCGGACGCGCTCGCGGCCGACGCCCTGCTCGCGCAACTGCGCGAACGGCTGGCGGACGACTTGGACACCCCTGGCGCGCTGGCGGCAGTCGATGCCTGGGCCGACGCCGTGCTGGGCCGATCAGCCCATAATGGTGCGGATGCCGACGGCACGGGCGGCGTGAACGCTCTGACCGGCCCGGACAGTGCCAGCTCGGACAGTGACGGTGCGGACGCCGATGGCGCAGGTGACCCGAACGGTTTGACCGGATCGGCTCGCCACGATGCGGGCGTGACCGGCACGGATGTCGTCGCCGACCCCGCCGCCCCGGGCTTGGTCTCGCGTGCCGTGGATGCCCTCCTCGGCATCGCCTTGTAGCCGATCTTGCCTTGACGGTTGATACCGCCTTATAGCTTGTAAGCGGCCTGATCATCACACTTACCCGAGGCGTCTTGCGTGTCGCTCGTGAATGTGTCTAGTCTGTCTAGTCAAGGGATGGGACGGATTCGGGAGGAACGCGATGGCCGCCACCAAGGAAGACGCGCACTGGCAGATCCAGGAGGCCAAGCAGCGATTCAGTGAGCTGATCCGGTCCGTCCAGTCAGAGGGCCCGCAGTTCGTCACCAAGCACGGGGAGG
>NZ_DASYZI010000427.1:0-18953 GCF_035946395.1 Actinocrinis sp. | reverse complement strand
CGGCCTGCTGGCTTCGGGCGGCGGGCACCCGGCGCCGCTGTTCGGCCTGTACCGCAACGGCGGGCTGACTCCGATCACGGTGTGGAGCGACGGACAGGCGGCGAGCCTCTGATGACGAACGTTGTGAACGCCGAGCTCAGTGCATTGACCGGGGCGGGGCTCGGCACTGCGGTCGGGCAGTGGGCCGAGCTGGTCTCGACCGCGCTGGTCGGCACGGACCGCCGCCCCGTTCCGGGGACGGGCGCCGGGCCGGACGGTGCCGGACGCGCTGGTGACGAACACAGTGGGCAGAAACACAGTGGCCACGAACACAGTGACCCGGCGCTCGCGCTGCTCTCCCGGGCCGCGGTTGCGGGCCTGGTGCGGCGGGTCGGCGCACCACCGGAACGGTTCGACGGCACGCTGCCCGTCCCCGCGCCGGCCGATCCGCGGCCGCTGCTGCCCGAGCCCGCCGTGCGCCGGCTACGCGCGATTCTCGACGCGTATCCGAAGTACCTGCCGGAATGGCTCGCCGCCGTCCGCGCCGCCGGATTCCGGCTGCCCGCGGTCTTCTTCCCGGCGCTGCTCGACCTCGGTCGTACCAATACCCTGATCCGCGAGGACCTCGCCCTCGTGCTCGGCGCGCCCGGCCGCTGGCTGGCCACCGCGAGCGGCACCTGGAAGTACCTGCTGCGCGAGGCCCGCGAGCAGGCGGACCCGCAGGACCGGCACAGCCCCGACCCCGACACGCGGATCTCGTACGTCGCGGGGCTTTACCTGCGCGACCCGCAGGAGGCGCGCCGGCTGATCCGCGAGACCTGGACCGCCGAACGCGTCCCGGTCAAGCTCGCGCTGCTCGCCCTGCTGACCAGGTACCCCGACCCGGCGGACCTGCCGTTCGTCGAGGGGCTGATCAAGGACCCGTCGAAGCAGGTGCGCGACGAGGCCACGCTGCTGGCCGGCGGCTTGCAGCGGCGCCGCGACAAGCCGGCCCCGCCCGCGTTCACCGCCGAGGTCGCCCGGCTGCTCACCGCCGACCGCGGCATCGGCCGTGACCTGCACAACTTCGTGATGAGCCGGGCCGACGAGCCATGGCCGCAGGACGGTGCGCTGCTGCTGCTCGACGCGCTGGCCGGCTACGGGACCCAGGGCGATCGGGCGGCCTGGTCCGGATGGATCGCCGAACAGTTGCAGACCGCCGTCGCCGACCACGCCCCGGTCTCCGCGCGCGACCGGGTCGCCGCGCTGGTCGCGAGCCAGGCCGTGACCGCGCTCGACGGCGCGGCGGCCCGGATCGACTTCGCACAGATGCTCGCCCTGCTGGACTTCCGCCGCGACATGCTCGCCGAACTGACCGTCAGACGACCCTGATAACCGATCACAGGCAGGAACCACCGATCATGACCACGCCGTTGTCCGAGTCGGCCGTCCTACGCCCGCACGCCGAGGACGCCTTCGCGCACGAACTCGACGCGCTCGCCAAGGGCGACTCCCGGCCGCGCCCGCCGCGCTGGAACCTCTCGCCCTGGGCCGTGGCCACCTACCTGCTCGGCGGGCACGCCGCGGACGGCACCGAGATCACCCCGAAGTACATCGGCCCGCGCCGGCTGATCGAAGTCGCCGTGGCGACCCTCGCCACCGACCGCGCGCTGCTGCTGCTCGGCGTGCCGGGGACCGCGAAGAGCTGGGTGTCCGAGCACCTGTCCGCGGCGGTCTGCGGCGACTCGACCCTGCTGATCCAGGGCACCGCCGGCACCTCCGAGGAGTCGATGCGCTACGGCTGGAACTACGCGCAGCTGCTCGCCCACGGCCCGTCCCGCGCCGCGCTGACCCCCTCGCCGATGATGACCGCGATGACCGGCGGGAAGGTCGCCCGGATCGAGGAGCTCACCCGCATCCCGGCCGACGTGCAGGACACGCTGATCACCATTCTGTCCGAGAAGACGCTGCCGATCCCGGAACTCGGCGACGAGGTCCAGGGGGTCAAGGGCTTCTCGGTCGTCGCGACGGCCAACGACCGCGACCGCGGCGTCAACGACCTGTCGTCCGCGCTGCGCCGCCGGTTCAACACGGTCGTGCTGCCGCTGCCGGCCACCGCCGAGGACGAGGTGCGCATCGTCACGCAGCGGGTCGCCGCGCTCGGCCGCGGTCTTGAACTGCCCGAGGTCCCGGCCGCCGCCGAGGAGATCCGCCGCGTCGTCACCGTCTTCCGCGAGCTGCGTTCCGGCGCCACCGAGGACGGGCGCACCAGGCTCAAGTCGCCCTCCGGCACCCTGTCCCCGGCCGAGGCGATTTCGGTGCTCACCGGCGGGATCGCGCTGGCCGCGCACTTCGGCGACGGCACTTTGCGCCCGCACGACGTGGCCGGCGGGATACTCGGCGCGGTGGTCAAGGACCCGTCCACCGACCCGGTCGTGTGGCGCGAGTACCTGGAGACCGTGGTGCGGCCCCGCGAGGGCTGGGCCGGTTTCTACGAGGCCTGCCGGGAGCTGTCGGCGTGACCGCCTCGTCGGTCGCCGGGGTGAACCGGTTCACCCCGGCAGTCGTTCTGTTGGGCGTAAGGCACCACGGTCCAGGTTCGGCGCGCGGGGTCGTCGCCGCCCTGGACCGGTACGAACCCGACAGGATCCTCATAGAGGGTCCGCGCGACGCCGATCCGCTCATCCCGCTGGTCGGCGCGAGCGGCATGGAACCGCCGGTAGCTCTGCTCGCCTATCGGGAGCAGGACCCGAAGGTATCGGCGTTCTGGCCGTTCGCCGCGTTCTCCCCGGAGTGGTCCGCGCTGCGATACGCCGTGAGGCGCGGCATCGAAGTCGGGTTCTGCGATCTGCCCGCCGCCGCATCCCTGGTGTGGGACAGGGACGGCAAGGGCGACGCCGGTGCCGGCGCGGACGGGGAGTCGGATCGGGACCAGGCCGGGGATGGTCCCGATCCGATCGCGCGGCTCGCCGAGGCGGCGGGCTACGGCGACTCGGAGGCGTGGTGGGAGGACGTCGTCGAGCACCGGGACACGGGCGGGGAACCCTTCGCGGCCTTCGCCGCCATAGCCGACGCAATGGCGGCTGTCCGGGAGGGGCAGCCGACCCCGCCACGCGACGCGCTGCGGGAAGCGCACATGCGTTCGGTGCTTCGCGCAGCGCTCGCCGACGGTGCGAAGCGCGTCGCAGTGATCTGCGGTGCCTATCACGTTCCGGCCTTGTCGGGCATCGGCGACGGACGCGACGCCGAGCCGCTGCCCGCCGCCGCCGACGACGCGCTGCTGGCCCGGATTCCCAAGCCGACAAAGGCGAACGCGACCGCGCTGACCTGGGTGCCGTGGACGCACAGCAGGCTGTCCTACTACTCCGGTTATGGCGCGGGCATCGGCTCGCCCGGCTGGTACCAGCACCTGTTCGAGACCGGTGACCACGTCACAGAGCGCTGGCTCGTCATGGTCGCCGAACTACTGCGCGCCGAACGGCACCCGGTCTCGTCCGCGCACCTGATCGAGGCGACCCGGCTGGCCGAGTCCCTCGCCGCGCTGCGCGGCCGCCCGACGCCCGGCCTGGCCGAGCTGACCGAGGCCACGATCGCCGTGCTCTGCGAAGGGCGCGAGGAGCCGCTCGGCCTGATCAGCCGGGAGCTGGTCGTCGGTGAGATATTGGGCAGCGTGCCCTCCGGCGTGCCGACCGTGCCATTGGCGGCGGACCTGGCACGTGAGGCCAAACGGCTGCGGCTGCCCAGGGCCGCCACCGACAAGCAGTACGACCTCGACCTGCGCAACCCGAACGACCTCGGCAGATCAAAGCTCTTCCACCGGCTCGGCCTGCTCGGCGTCGACTGGGCCGTCGGCGTCGGCTCCCGCTCCACCGGCACCTTCCGCGAATCGTGGCAGGTGGCCTGGGAACCGATGTTCGAGGTCAGACTCGTCGAGGCCGCGGTGTGGGGCACCACGGTGCAGGCCGCCGCCACCGCGAAGGCGCTGGACAGCGCCGCGCAGACGGAGACCCTCGGCTCGCTCACCGTCCTGGTCGAGCGGTGCCTGACCGCCGACCTGCCGGACGCCGTCGACCCGCTGATAGCGCGGTTGCAGAACCGGGCCGCGCTCGACACCGACATCGCCGACCTGGCCACCGCGCTGCCGCCGCTCGCCAATATCCTGCGATACGGCGACGTGCGCGGCACCCGCGCGGACGGCCTGACGACCGTCGTCAACGGCATCGCGGTACGCATCGCGATCGGCCTGCCTCCGGCGTGCGTCGCAGTGGACGACGACGCGGCCCGCGCCCTGGCCCCCGCGCTCGGCAAGGTGCACGCGGCGATCGAGATCCTCGACGACACCGCGATCCGCGAGCCGTGGAAGCAGGCGCTGCGCCAGGTCGCCGACCTCGGCGGCGCGGGAGCCAACGGCCTGCTGGTCGGCCGGGCCACCCGCCTGCTGCGGGACGCGGGCGCCTTCGGCGCCGAGGACGTGGCCACCCGGATGGGCAGGGCCCTGTCACGCGGCGCCGAGCCGCCCGAGGCGGCCGGCTGGCTGGAGGGCTTCCTCGCCGGGTCGGGGCTCGTGCTCGCGCACGACAGGACCCTGCTGCGGCTCATCGACCACTGGCTCGCCGGCCTCGAAGCGGACCGGTTCGAACAGGTGCTGCCGCTGCTGCGGCGCACCTTCGCCACCTTCACCGAGCCGGAACGGCGCACCATCGGCGACCGCGCCGCGCACCTGGGCGACGCGGAGGGCGCAGCCGACTCGTCCGAAGCCGCGTTGCCGACCGGAATCGCGGCGGACTGGGTCGCGGCCGCGCTGCCCACCATGCATCTCCTGCTCACCGGACAGACCCTGCCCACCTCGTCGCCCCTGGAGCCCGCGCCGTGACAGTGTTCTTCGACGACGCAGCGCCCCTCAACGACGCAGCGCCCTCCGACAACACAGTGCCCGCGGGCGAGCGGCTACGTCGCTGGCGGCTCGTCCTCGGCGGTGAGGCGGACGGCTCCTGCGGCGGCCTCGGCGAGCGCGACCAGCGCATGGACAACGCGCTCGACGCCCTCTACGCGGCCGGTGCCAACAACGGCGCGGGCCGGTCCCGCGGCGCCTCCGGCGGCGAGCGCAGTGCTGGCCTCCAGGCTTCGGCGCCCAACGTGGCCAGGTGGCTCGGCGACATCCGCGAGTTCTTCCCCAGCTCCGTCGTGCAGGTGATGCAGCGCGACGCGGTGGACCGGCTCAATCTGCGCCAGCTGCTGCTCGAACCGGAGCTGCTCGGCGCGGTCGAGCCCGACGTCCACCTCGTCGGCACCCTGATCTCCCTCAACCGGCTGATGCCCGAGGAGACCAAGCAGACCGCGCGGCAGATCGTGCGTACCGTCGTCGAGGACCTGGAGCGGCACCTCGCGCAGGGCTTCCGCGCCGCCGTCACCGGCGCGCTCAACCGGGCCGCGCGCACCAACCGGCCGCGGCCGCAGGACATCGACTGGAACCGGACCATCCGTGCCAACCTCAAGCACTACCAGCCCGAGTACCGCACGGTCGTCCCCGAACGCCTCATCGGCTACGCTCGCGCCGCCAGGGCCGTCAAACGCGACGTGATCCTGGCCGTCGACCAGTCCGGTTCGATGGCCGCGTCCGTCGTCTACGCCTCGCTGTTCGGCGCGGTGCTCGCCTCCATGAAGGCGCTCAAGACCTCGCTCGTGGTCTTCGACACCGCCGTCGTCGACCTGACACCCGAGATCGAAGACCCGGTGGACGTCCTGTTCGGTACACAGCTCGGCGGCGGCACCGACATCAACCGGGCCATCGCGTACTGCCAGTCGCTGATCACCCGGCCCGTCGACACGGTCTTCGTGCTGGTCTCCGATCTCTACGAAGGCGGGATACGCGACGAGATGCTGCGTCGCGTCGCCGAGATGACCGGCGCCGGAGTGCAGTGCGTCGTGCTGCTCGCGTTGTCCGACGAGGGTGCGCCCTCCTACGACCAACGCAACGCCGCGGCGCTCGCCGAACTCGGCGTCCCCGCGTTCGCCTGCACCCCTGACCGCTTCGGCCCGCTGATGGCCGCGGCCATCGAGCGCCGCGACCTGTCCCCGTTCGCGGCGCGGTCCGGGTCTGGCGCAGCGCCCTGATCACGACCCCGGATCACGTCCGGCTTCCGGACGGCAATGTGGTAGACGGACATCACACCTTCTCGATTACTGGCGGTTAACCGAAGCGGGATAACCTCGTACCAGCTTCCAAGGCCGGGGACGAGCAGCCGCCCCGAGCCGCTCAGTCTCCGAGGACGGACGCGTGGATCTTTTCGAGTACCAGGCGAGGGACATCTTCGCCAAGCACGGTGTGCCGGTGCTGCCGGCGGAAGTCGCCGGGACGCCCGACGAGGCGCAGGCGGCCGCGGCCCGGCTGGGCGGCAGGACGGTGGTCAAGGCCCAGGTCAAGACCGGGGGCCGGGGCAAGGCCGGCGGGGTGAAGCTGGCTGCCGACCCCGCGGACGCGCGGGCCAAGGCCGAGCAGATCCTCGGCATGGACATCAAGGGCCACACCGTGCACAAGGTGATGCTCGCGGTCACCGCGCAGATCGAGGCCGAGTACTACGTCTCCTTCCTGCTGGACCGGGCCAACCGCACCTTCCTGGCGATGGCCTCGGTCGAGGGCGGCATGGAGATCGAGGAGATCGCGGTCACCAAGCCCGAGGCGCTGGCGAGGATCCCGGTCGACGCGACCGTCGGCGTGACCGCCGAGAAGGCCCGCGAGATCGTCGCCGCGGCGAAGTTCCCGGCCGACGTCGCCGACCAGGTCGCCGAGGTGCTGCAAAGCCTGTGGACGGTCTTCGTCAAGGAAGACGCGCTGCTCGTCGAGGTCAACCCGCTGGTCAGGACCGCCGACGGCAAGATCGTCGCGCTCGACGGCAAGGTGACCCTCGACGCCAACGCCGACTTCCGCCAGGCCGGGCACGCCGCGCTGGAGGACAAGGCCGCCGCACACCTCTCGGCGGCACAGGCGCTGGAGGCCAAGGCCAAGGAGAAGCACCTCAACTACGTCAAGCTGGACGGCGAGGTCGGCATCATCGGCAACGGCGCCGGCCTGGTCATGTCGACCCTCGACGTGGTCGCCTACGCCGGTGAGGCGCACGGCGGCGTCAAGCCCGCCAACTTCCTGGACATCGGCGGCGGCGCGTCCGCCGAGGTGATGGCCAACGGCCTGGAGATCATCCTGGGCGACCCGGCGGTCAGGTCGGTGTTCGTGAACGTCTTCGGCGGCATCACCGCCTGTGACGCGGTGGCCAACGGCATCGTGCAGGCCTTCGCGCTGCTGGACTCGCGCGGCGAGGCGGTCGGCAAGCCGCTGGTGGTCCGGCTCGACGGCAACAACGCCGAACTCGGCCGCAAGATCCTGACCGAGGCCGCGCTGCACGGCCTTGAGCAGGTCGACACCATGGACGGCGCCGCGGCCCGCGCGGCCGAGCTCGCCGCGGCGAAGTAGGGGAGTGACGAACGATGGCCATCTTCCTCGACGAGAACTCGAAGATCATCGTGCAGGGCATGACCGGCTCCGAGGGCATGAAGCACACCAGGCGCATGCTCGCCTCGGGCTCGAAGATCGTCGGCGGGGTCAATCCGCGCAAGGCCGGGGAGAAGGTGGAGATCGACGGCGTGTCGATCCCCGTCTTCGGCACCGTGGCCGAGGCGATCCGGGAGACCGGGGCGGACGTCTCGGTCGTCTTCGTCCCGCCGGCCTTCGCCAAGGGCGCGGTGATCGAGGCGATCGACGCGGACATCCCGCTCGCGGTCGTCATCACCGAGGGCATCCCGGTGCACGACTCCACCGAGTTCTGGGCCTACGCGCAGGGCAAGAAGACCAGGATCATCGGCCCGAACTGCCCGGGTCTGATCAGCCCCGGGAAGTCCAACGCGGGCATCATCCCGGCCGACATCGCCAGGGCCGGGAAGATCGGCCTGGTGTCCAAGTCCGGCACGCTGACCTACCAGATGATGTACGAGCTGCGTGACCTCGGCTTCTCCAGCGCGGTCGGCATCGGCGGCGACCCGGTGATCGGCACCACGCACATCGACGCGCTCCAGGCGTTCCAGGACGACCCGGAGACCGCCGCGATCGTGATGATCGGCGAGATCGGCGGCGACGCCGAGGAGCGGGCCGCCGCGTACATCAAGGAGAACATCACCAAGCCGGTCGTCGGTTACGTCGCCGGCTTCACCGCGCCCGAGGGCAAGACCATGGGCCACGCCGGCGCGATCGTCTCCGGCTCGTCCGGCACCGCGCAGGCGAAGAAGGAAGCCCTGGAGGCTTCCGGGGTCCAGGTCGGCAAGACGCCGTCCGAGACCGCGCGGCTGATGCGGGAGATCATCGAGGCGCTGTAACGCCGGGTTGCTTTCAACCGAGCTGCTACGCAGGCGCGCTCGTCCGAGTGAAGGGCGGGCGCGCCTGCTGCGTTACCGCGTATTGGCGCGGTCAGCATGGGTCGCATGGCCGACAGTCCGCAGCCACCCGTCGACGCGCCGCCGCAGTCCCCAGCGCAGGCCCTCAGCAACGCGGTGCACGTCCTCACCAGTTCGGCGCAGGACTTCGCCGACCACGCGTCCGATCTGACCATCGGCGCTGCCGCCGCGGTCGTCGTGACCGCGCTCGGCTGGCTGGTGGCCGCCGCGCTGACCCTCGCCGTCTGGGCGATGGCCGCTCCCGCGAACGGTTCGTACGCCGCACCGCTGCACGTCGCGGGGCAACTGTGGCTCGCCGCGCACCACGTGCTGCTCCAGACTCCTGACGGTCCGTTCGGCCTGTCCCCGTTAGGCTTCACCGTCCTGCCGGTCATCGCGCTGATCCTGGCCGGCCGGTACGCAGCCCGCCACTTCGACGCCGGGCTTTGGGCGCTCGCCTCGGTGGTCGCCTGCTATCCGCTCGCCGCGCTTACCATCGCGTGGAGCGCCGCCGCCGGAGCGCTGCACGCCGACATCGGCGCCGCGGCGGCCTATCCGTGCCTGATCGCCGCCTGCGGTTTCGGCGCGGGTCTGCTCAGCGTGCGCGCGCCGCGCCTCGACCGGTGGGCCGCCACCGCGCTGCGGGCCGCTGTCGCCGCCCTGGCCGTGCTCCTCGCCGGTGCGGCCCTGCTCACCACGCTCGCTGTGTGCCTGCGCTTCACGGACGTCGTCCACCTTGGCAACGCCATCGGCCAGGGGACCGCCGGGGACTTCGGACTGTTCCTGATCGACCTGGCCCTGGTGCCCAACCTGCTGGTCTGGGCGCTGGGCTTCGCCGCCGGACCGGGCTTCGTGGTCGGCCAGGGCTCGTCGATCTCGGTGGCCGGATCGGTGCACGGCGCCCTGCCCGGGCTGCCGCTGATGCAGGCCGTGCCGCACGCCGGAGCGCACAGCCTGTGGCTCGCCCTGGTCTTCGCGATCCCGCTGGCGGCCGGCGCCGTCACGGTCCTGATCATCGGATCGTCGGTGCGCGGTCTGGCCGAGCGCGCGGCCGCGCTCGGCACGGCGGTCCCGGCGGTCGGCGCGGTCGCCGGAGCCGGGGCCGTGCTCTCCGGCGGGCCGGTCGCCGCCGGGACGATGTCGGCCGTGGGCCCGGTGCCGTGGCAGGTCGGGCTGGCCGTGCTGGGCGAGCTCGCGTTCGTGACGGTCTGCGGATTCGGGCTCTGGTACGCCATCGACTACGGCCGCGGCTACGTCGACCGGCCGCAGCCGCAGTCCCAGCCAGATTCGCAGCCGCAGCGCCAGCTATCGGGCGTGGGCGCCGGGTTGACGGATGGTCAGCACGATGGTTCCGCACAGCTTGTCGGCGAAGGTCTGGCTCTCGCGGTCCCAGAGCGGCCAGAGGAAGCCGAGCAGCCATGGCAGATCGAGCAGGTGGGCGGCGTAGTGCCCGAGAGCGAGCCCGCGGCCGGGAGGCCGGCCGCTCTCCCGCCGCACGATGCGGACGCCGAAGACACGCTGCCCGAGGCTGGAGCCGGTGACGCCCTGCCGGGACAGGTTCAGGCACCAGATGAGCAGCGTGATCAGGACCCCGACGACGAGGTACCTGTCGTCCGGGCCGCCGCGGACCGCGTAGGTGTTGGGATCGACGGTGACGGGGGAGCCGGTGGCGTCGGCGAGGATGAGCCCGAAGCCGTATCCGGGAGCCGCGATGAGCGCGTCGAGCAGAGCGCTGCCGAGCCGAGCGCCCCATGATGCGTAGGCGGTGTGGGCGACGTGCACCGTGTACGCAGGTACGCCGCTGAACGGCGCGTAAGAGCTATACGCGTCGTGCTGCTGCTCATATCCGCTTTGTGAACTGTAGGACACGCTCCGAGACCGTACCGGTTCGAGGGAGCGCGTGGCCACGGCGCATTACCGCGTTTTCACGACCACTGATCTGGCGGCCTTGTCGGACCAGGTCTGGTGCTTGCGATCCCACAGCGGCCACAGCAGGTTCAGCACGCCGGGCACGAGGCAGGCGACCCAGAGGATCCAGTTGAGGAACAGCCGTAGAAAGCCCCGTCCGGCGCCGATCGGCTGGCCGTCGGCGAGCCGGGCCAGCCGGATGCCCACGACCCGCTTTCCGTAGGACTGCCCGCCGCGCCCCGCGCGGACCGCGTTGAGGACCGCCCACACCAGCCCGGCCAGGGCGACGAGGCCGAAAACCACGTCGATCGTCTTGCTGCGGGTGCCTCCGGCGATCCAGCCCGCCGCGATCGCCACACCGTTGTCCAGGATGAAGGCCATGGCCCGCTGGCCCCAGTCCGCCAGCGGCGGCATGCCCGGCGGCAGGTCACTCGCCGGATACCCGTAGGGCTGGCCGTACTGCGGCGGCGCAGGGGCCGCCTGGTACGGCCCGGAGTACTGTCCGGCGTACTGCTCGGAGCCGCTGTATTGAGGCTGCTGCTGGCTGTACGGCGGTTGCTGGCCGTACTGGTGCTGCTGCTGGTACGGCGACTGCTGCGGTCCCTGCTGCATGCCGCCAGGCGCCGGGAATCCGCCCTGTGGTTGCCCGGGAGCGCCGGGGATCGCGTCCTGTACCGGGCCCTGGGCCGGGTCGCCAGTCGGTGGCAACGGCGGGGGGACCGCCGAGTACGCGGTCTCGCCGACGTCGTCCGCTCGTGGTTTGTCCCCGAGGCTCTTGAGCGCGTCGTGCGCCTCGTCGCCGGGCCGCTCGGGTTCGGCCTGCGGCTCTTGGGGACGGGGCTCTTCGGGCTGGTTCGGTGTCGTACTCATCTGGGCCTCCTGCCGACGTGTGCGGCTCTCTCACACATCGTCAGGGTTTGCCCTGATGTCCACATTTTCCAATAGACTGAACGGGTATTAACTCAGAAAGCCGAATCGGTGCAGCTCCCAGAGCCACGAAGCCACCAGCAGCACCGTCCCGCCGATCCACAGCACTCTCGGCGGCAGCCGCACCATCGTCATGATCGGATCGACGGCCAGCAGCGGCGCGGCCAGGAACACCAGCGCCGCCACCACGGTCGCCGGATTGGCCGCCAGCGCGGCGTACCAATGGCCCGCGCCCGCCTCCATGAACACCGTGGTCGACCCGCAGAACGGGCACGGCACGCCGGTCAGCCTGCGCAGCGGGCACAGCGACCCCGGGTCGTGGTTCTGGTGTACCCAGGCCGCCGCGACCGACGACACGGCCACTAGCCCGAGCCGGGCTACTGAGGCCTTGGGCGCCCTGACGCTGCGTACCAGACCGACTGCGCGTCTGGGCATCGGGGACGTGTACGACACGTACGACATGGACACCGTCACGGCTTGAAGGTCATCGAGTTGTCGAACTGCTGCTGGCACTGGTTCTGCCCGGCGATGGTGTTCGCCGCGCGCATGCAGTTCGAGAGGTCCCGCAGCTGCGGGTAGAAGACCAGCGAGAAGGCCACGATCGCCACCGCGATCAGCGTGGAGATGCCGCCCCACACCACCGAGGCCACCGCCTCCGGCGCGCGCTGCGACTGCCGCGCCGCGTCACGCTGCGCAAACGCCCCCAGCCACAGGCCGCCCAGCGACATCAGCAGTGCGATGACCGCCCCGATCAGCCAGGCCGGGAAATTCCGGTAGCCGTTCAGCAGTGTGATCAGCACGCACGCCGCGCCGCCCAGCGCCAGGCCGCGTGCCCAGCGGGTGCGCAAGCTCAGCGGCGGACGTTTCCCTGGCTCCTCGCGCCGCTGCGGCTGCTGCTGGCGGTGATCCGAACGCTGGTCATGGCCGGGCTGGTTCGGTCCTGGCTGCTGCCCGTAACGGTTCGGATCGAGCCACGGCGTCTGCTGTGGCGAGTCGCCAGCGGGACCGGCCGGACCTGCGTTGGCCGGGCGCTCGGGATTGGGCGGCGCCTGCCCGGTCCACGGCGGGACCGCGGGCGGCTGCTCCGGGCGCGCCCCGGGAGCCTGATCCGGCCAGTTCGCCTGGTCGGCGTTCGGCGGCGGAAGCGGTGGCGCCGGAGGCTGCGGCCAGGTCTGCGGCGGCGGGAAGTCCTGCGGCACAGGGCCGGGCCGCCCGAGGAACCACGGCGCCGGCGCTGGCTGATCGGCGGCCCACTGCGGCGTGCCGTCGGTCTGCGTGCCCTGTGTTTGTTTGTCCCGGGCTTGTTCGTCCTGTGCCTGCTTGTCCTGGGTCTGCGTGCCTTGGGCGCCCTGCCTCGGCGATCCCTGCGCGTGCTCGGACGAGGAGCGACCGTCGTCGTTCTCGGGGGAGTCCTGGCGGGATGGGGCGTCGGTCACTGTCTTCCGCTCCGTCGTCACGGGAAGGTCAAACGCCGCGTCCGGCATGGCCGCCGGCGGGGATAGCGCCTGTTCGATTGGTCCCCTCACGGTACCGCTAGCTATCGTTGCTCACATCCCACTCGCCCGCCCAAGATCCATGCCGACAACCGGACCGGGCGACACCTCATCGTCGACCGGACTGAATCAACTGGTCTGAAAGGACGCCGCGGTCGTGGCTTCCCCAACCGAACAGTCAGCCCCAACTGCACTGTCATCATCAACTGCACTGTCATCATCAACAGCACCGTCACCGTCGACCGATCCCACGCGCTATCCGCCCCCGCCGATTCCGCCGGCCCGGCTCGTCGTGCTGGTCTCCGGCACCGGGAGCAACCTCCAGGCGCTGCTCGACGCCTCGGCCGATCCGTCGTACGGCGCCACAGTCGTCGCCGTCGGCGCCGATCGGGACGGCATCCTCGCCCTCAAGCGCGCCGAAGACGCCGCGGTGCCCACCTTCGTGCGCCGAGTGCGCGACTATCCCGACCGGCTCGCCTGGGACCGCGCGTTGCGCGACGAAGTCGTCCGGCACGCCCCCGACCTGGTCGTCTGCGCCGGCTTCATGAAGCTGCTCGGCCCGGACTTCCTCGCCGCGTTCGGCGGACGCACCGTGAACACGCATCCCGCGCTGCTGCCGTCCTTCCCGGGCGTGCACGGCGCGCGTGACGCCCTCGCCTACGGCGTCAAGGTGACCGGCTGCACACTGTTCGCGGTCGCTGCGGGCATCGACGACGGCCCGATCATCGCTCAGGCCGCCGTTCCGGTCGAGGACGGCGACGACGAGACCGGCCTGCACGAGCGGATCAAGGTCGCCGAGCGGCGGCTGCTGGTCGAGCAGGTCGGCCGGATGGTCCGCGAGGGCTGGACCATCTCCGCGGGCGTTTCCCCTGCCGATGCCGACGATGCCCCCGTCGGCGACCGGCCTCCCATCGGCAACCGGAAGGTGACCATCCCGTGAGCACCCAGCTCCCCATCCGTCGCGCGCTGGTCAGCGTGTACGACAAGACCGGGCTCCAGGAGCTCGCGCGCGGACTGCACGCCGCCGGCGTCTCGATCGTCTCCACCGGCAGCACGGCCGCCCGGATCGCCGCCGCGGGCGTGCCGGTCACCGAAGTCGCCGCGCTGACCGGCTTCCCCGAGTGCCTCGACGGCCGGGTCAAGACCCTGCACCCGAAGGTGCACGCCGGGATCCTGGCCGACCGCCGACTGCCCGACCACGTCCGGCAGCTCGACGAGCTCGGCATCGAACCCTTCGACCTGGTCGTCTCGAACCTCTACCCGTTCACCGACACGGTCGCCTCCGGCGCCGCGCCCGACGAGTGCGTCGAGCAGATCGACATCGGCGGGCCGTCGATGGTGCGCGCCGCAGCCAAGAATCACCCGAGCGTCGCGATCGTGGTCGATCCGGCCCGCTACGCCGACGTGCTGGCCGCGCTGGACAACGGCGGCTTCACACTGGAGCAGCGCAAGCGGCTGGCGGCCGAGGCCTTCGCGCACACCGCCGCGTACGACGCGGCCGTCGCGTCGTGGTTCGCCTCCGTTTACGCACCGGCCGACGACTCACCGTTCCCGGACTTCGTCGCCCCGACGTACACACGCAAGGCGATGCTGCGTTACGGCGAGAACCCGCACCAGGCCGCCGCGCTTTACCTCGGTGGTGGCGCCGAAGGCGACAGCCTCGCAACTGCGGAGCAGCTGCACGGCAAGGAGATGTCCTTCAACAATTACGTGGATACCGACGCGGCACTGCGCGCGGCCTACGACTTCGCCGAGCCCTGCGTCGCGATCGTCAAGCACGCCAACCCCTGCGGTATCGCCGTCGCCCGGGTGTCTGATGGCGGACAGCACGGCGACATCGCCGAGGCGCACCGCAAGGCGCACGCCTGCGATCCGGTTTCCGCGTTCGGCGGGGTGATCGCCTCCAACCGGCCGGTGACCGCTGAGATGGCCCACCAGGTCTCCGAGGTCTTCACCGAGGTGATCGTCGCCCCCGGCTACGAGGACGGCGCGGTGGAAATACTGTCCGCCAAGAAGAACATCAGACTGCTGCGCACCACGTCGCAGGCCCGGCGGGTGACCGACTACCGGCAGATCACCGGCGGCATGCTGATGCAGGCCGGGGACAACTTCCAGGCCCCCGGCGACGATCCGGCGAACTGGCGGCTCGCCGCGGGCCGGGCCGCCGACCCCGACACGCTCGCCGACCTGGTCTTCGCCTGGCGCGCGGTGCGCTCGGTCAAGTCGAACGCCATCCTGCTGGCCTCCGGCGGCGCCGCGGTGGGCGTCGGGATGGGACAGGTCAACCGGGTGGACTCGGCGCGGCTCGCGGTCACCCGGGCCGGGGACCGCGCGGCCGGGTCGGTGGCCGCCTCCGACGCGTTCTTCCCGTTCTCGGACGGCCTTGAGATCCTGCTCGCGGCCGGGGTGCGGGCCGTGGTCCAGCCCGGCGGCTCAGTGCGAGACGCCGAGTCGCTCGCCGCGGCCGAGGCCGCAGGCGTGACCATGTACCTCACCGGAACACGGCACTTCGCACACTGAGGCCCGGTACTTCTCGACTGGGGTACTCCCCGACAGGGCGCCCTCGGCGCACGAGCCGGCAAACGCTAGTTGCCGAGGACGCCCTGCCGGATGCACTGGTCGTACGCCGTGGTGTTCCCGTTTGGGCTTGAGCTCGGGTCGTACTGCGCGCAGTTGGACACGGTGTGCACGAACCACACGATCAGGACGATCTCGATCGCGTTGACGATGATCGCGATGATCGACGTGACCAGCCCGGAGATCGCCATGCCACGCCCGCCTGCCTCACGGCGGTTCGCCTTCCGCAGCGCGATGATCGAGAAGATCAGGCCGACGATCCCGATGACGCCGCCGATGTAAAAGAGCGACGTGACCGCGCCCACGATGCCGAGCACCATCCCGGTGACCGCCATGCCCTTGGGCAGCTCCTGTGGCGCGCCGGGCATCATCGGATACGGATAGCCGTAGCTCTGATAAGGCGTGTACGCCGCGTTCGGCGGCTGTGCGTATCCGGGGTTCTGTGCATATCCGGGGTTCTGCGCGTAGCCCGGGTTCTGTCCGTATCCGGGGTCCGCGTATCCAGGGCTCGCGTATCCGGGTCCGGGAGTCGGCGTCGATGTCGGATACACCGACGTCGGCGGCACGTCCGGCGGTGACATCGGCGGTACCGCTGCGGGCTGGTCCGAAGGCTCGCTCGGCGATACGGGCACGGACTCGAATGACTCGGACACTGCGTCCCCCTGACGACTCTCCGGACACGTAGGACACGTAATAGCACGTACTCAGCGCGCGGAGTCTACTCGTAGTCCGTTGATCGCATCTGAGAGAATGAATCTCATGACCGCGACGATTCTGGACGGCTGGCTGACCGCGGACGAGATCCGCCAGGACCTTGCCAAGCGCGTGCAAGCGCTGGCCGAGCGCGGGATCGTGCCCGGCCTCGGCACGATTCTGGTCGGCGACGATCCGGGATCGCACTCCTACGTGACCATGAAGCACCGCGACAGCCGGAAGATCGGCATCAACTCGATCGACCGCCGGCTGCCCGCCGACGCCACGCAGGAGCAGGTCGAACAGGCAGTCGCCGAGCTCAACGCCGACCCGGACTGCCACGCTTACCTGGTCCAGCTCCCGCTGCCCAAGGGCCTTGACGAGTTCCGCGTGCTGGAACGGGTCGACCAGGCCAAGGACGCGGACGGACTACACCCGCTGAGCCTCGGCAAGCTCGTACTCGGCGAGCCGACACCGCTGCCCTGCACCCCGTACGGGATCGTCGTGCTGCTGCGCCGCTTCGGCGTCGGGCTGAACGGCGCCGAGGTGGTCGTCATCGGCCGCGGCATCACCGTCGGGCGGCCGCTCGGGCTGATCCTGACCCGCAGGTCAGAGAACGCCACCGTCACGCTCTGCCACACCGGGACCCGCGACCTGGCCGGGCACACCAGGCGCGCGGACATCGTCGTCGCCGCCGCCGGTGTCCCCGGGCTCCTCACGCCCGACATGGTCAAGCCCGGTGCCGCCGTCCTCGACGTCGGCGTCTCGCACGTCGACGGCAAGCTCGCCGGAGACGTCGCCCCCGGCGTCGCCGAGGTCGCCGGATTCCTCTCGCCCAACCCCGGCGGCGTCGGTCCGATGACCCGCGCCCTGCTGCTCACCAACGTCGTCGAGGCCGCCGAGCGCTCCCTGGGCTAGCCGCGGCTCGCCCGGCTCGCTCTCACCCCGCTCACCCGTACTCTGCTCGTCCTCGTCCTCGTCCTCGATCCGACGCGGCGTCAGCCACAGCGCGCCAAGCGGCGGAACACGCAACCACGCCCGCGCCGGCCAGCCGTCCTGGCCTTCGGCGATGGCGTGCACCGCACCGAAGTTGCCCACGCCCGAGCCGCCGTACTGCCCGGCGTCGGTGTTGAGCACCTCGTCCCACACCACCGCGCGATCGGTGTCCCACGGCAACGGCAGTGAGTACCCCTCCCACGGCACGCCCGCGAAGTTCGCGACGCAGACCAGCGGTGTGCCGTCGTTGGACCATCGTACGAACGCGAACACGTTGTGATCCGCGTCGTTGGCCGCCAGCCAGGAGAAGCCGCTGCCGGAGGTGTCCTGCTCCCACAGCGCGGGATGCGCGCGGTAGACCGCGTTGAGGTCCTGCACCAGGCGGAAGACGCCGCGGTGCTCCGGGTAGTCCAGCAGCCACCAGTCCAGGCCGCTCTGTTCGGACCACTCCGCGTCCTGGGCGAACTCGCTGCCGGAGAACAGCAGCTGCTTGCCCGGGTGCGCCCACATGAAGGCCAGGTACGCGCGCAGGTTCGCCAGCTGCTGCCAGCGGTCGCCAGGCATCTTGCGCAGCAGCGAGCCCTTGCCGTGCACCACCTCGTCGTGACTGATCGGCAGGATGAAGTTCTCGGTGAACGCGTACATCAGCGAGAACGTCATCCGGTTGTGGTGGTGGCTCCGGTTGATCGGCTCCTCGCGCACGTAGCCGAGCGAGTCGTGCATCCAGCCCATGTTCCACTTGAAGCCGAAGCCGAGGCCGTTGGTCCCGGTGCCCTCGATGTGCTGGTCGGTCGGCCGGGTCACGCCGGGCCAGGCGGTGGACTCCTCGGCGGACACCACGACGCCCGGCACCCGCTTGTACACGGTCGCGGTCAGCTCCTGTAGGAAGGAGACCGCCTCCAGGTTCTCCCGCCCGCCGTAAGCGTTCGGGTGCCAGTGCCCGTCCTCACGCGAGTAGTCGAGGTAGAGCATCGACGCGACCGCGTCCACCCGCAGCCCGTCGATGTGCATCTCCTCGCACCAGAACAGCGCCGAGGCGACCAGGAAGTTGCGCACCTCGCGGCGTCCGTAGTCGAAGACCAGCGTGCCCCAGTCCGGGTGCTCGCCGCGCCAGGGATCGGGATGCTCGTACAGCGGCGTGCCGTCGAACTCGGCCAGCGCCCACGCGTCCTTCGGGAAGTGCGCCGGCACCCAGTCGATGATGACGCCGATCCCGGCCTCGTGCAGCGCGTCGACCAGGGCGCGGAAGTCGTCCGGCGTGCCCAGCCGCGCCGTCGGCGCGAAGTATGAAGAAACCTGATAACCCCACGATCCGCCGAACGGATGCTCGGTCGGCGGCAGGAACTCCACGTGCGTAAAGCCGAGCTCGTTCAGGTAAGGCGGCAACTGCTCCGCCAAGCCGCGGTAATCCAGCCCAGGGCGCCAGGACGCGAGGTGCAGTTCGTACACGGACATCGGCGCGCGGTACGGATCCCACTTCGCGCGCCGGTCCAGCCACTGCGAGTCGGACCACTCGTAGTGCGACTCATCGACGATCGAGGCGTTCGCCGGAGGATGCTCGCACCGGCGGGCCAGCGGATCAGCCTTCTGCCGCCACACCCCGTCGCGGCCGAGGATCTCGTACTTGTATCGCGCGCCGGTGCCGACCCCGGGCACGAACAGTTCCCACACACCGCTGGAGCCCATCGATCGCAGCGGATGGCTGGTGCCGTTCCAGTAGTTGAAGTCGCCGACGACGCGCACGCCGCGCGCGTTGGGCGCCCACACCGCGAAGGATGTGCCCACCGGCGCTTCGAACGGTGAGCCCGTACCGGCAGGCGCGTCGAAGCGGCGCACCCGCGAGCCGAGCACCTCCCACAGCTGCTCGTGCCGGCCCTCACCGATCAGGTGCAGATCGATCTCGCCGAGTGTCGGCAGGAAGCGGTACGGATCGTCGGTCTCGACGGTCGCGTCGCCGTACCCGATCTCCAGCCGGTAGTC
>NZ_DASYZI010000426.1:0-24056 GCF_035946395.1 Actinocrinis sp. | reverse complement strand
GCCCGCCGGGCCGCGATCCTCGCCTCGCGCGAAGCACCCTGAGCCTGAGCCGTGACCGGCGACAGGACTCGGTCGAGGCGCTTTCGGTTAGAGTTCGAACCCGATGAACGCCAACGTGACGAAAGAGCCGGGGCCCGTCCCTGTGTCTGCTGATCCGGTGCCTACGAACCCGGTGCCTACGAACCCCGCGCGCGTGGACCGGCCGTGGCCGTCGGTTTCGGTGATCATGCCGGTGCTCGACGAGGAACGGCACCTTGCCGCAGCGGTGCGGCACATCCTGGCCCAGGACTATCCGGGTGAACTCGAACTCGTCATCGCCCTCGGGCCGTCGAAGGACCGCACCGACCAGATCGCCGCGGAGCTCGCCGCCGCCGACCCGCGCGTACGCACGGTGCCCAACCCCTCCGGGCGCACGCCTAACGCACTCAACGCGGCGATCGGCGCCTCGCGCAACGAGATCGTGGTACGCGTCGACGGGCACGGGCTGCTCACCCCGGGTTACCTCGCAACGGCAGTACGCCTTCTGGAAGAGACCGGTGCGCAGAACGTCGGCGGCATAATGCACGCCGAGGGCGAAACGCCCTTCGAGCGGGCCGTC
Source organism: Actinocrinis sp. (assembly GCF_035946395.1). Lineage (NCBI taxonomy): Bacteria > Bacillati > Actinomycetota > Actinomycetes > Catenulisporales > Actinospicaceae > Actinocrinis > Actinocrinis sp. The sequence continues at coordinate 23,458 of NZ_DASYZI010000426.1, read as the reverse complement.
GCCGTGGCGATGACCTCGAAGCTGGGCGTGGGCAATGCGAAGTTTCACACCGGTGGCGCCGCCGGCCCCGCCGACACGGTGTATCTCGGCGCGTTCCGGCGCGAGGACCTCCAGAAGCTCGGCGGCTACAACGAAGCGTTCGTGCGCGCGCAGGACTGGGAGCTGAACCATCGGCTGCGTAAGGCCGGTGGGCTGGTCTACTTCTCGCCCGAACTGCGTGTCACATACCGTCCGCGCCCGAACTTCCGGGCGCTGGCGAACCAGTACCGGCAGTACGGCCGTTGGCGGCGCGTTGTCATGCGCACGCATGAGGGCACGGTGAGCCTGCGTTACCTCGCCCCGCCGATCATGCTGATCCTCTGCGCTCTGGGCACGTTGACCGGTATCGCAGCGCTCCTGTTCGGTGTCGCCCTGCTGGCGATCGGCTTCGCCGTCCCGATCGGCTACGGGGTGATGCTGACCCTCGGTTCGCTCGGCGAGTCACGCAGCCGGCCGCTGCCGGTGCGGCTGCGGCTGCCGCTGGTGCTGGCGACGATGCACTGGTCCTGGGGCTGGGGCTTTCTCACGTCGCCGCGCTCGCTGTTCGAATCCACCCGCCGCTGACGAAGTACGAGTCCGAACGGTTGAAGATCGGCGCTTCAGCCGACGACCATTCGCTCAGTTGCCGTATGACAGATCGGAGCAGGCATTCGAGTCCGCGCGCCGGATGTTGTTCGTGATCCCGCTCGGGATGGGGGTCGGAGCACTGGACGCGGACGCGCCTGCCGACGCGCTCGGACCGGCGGTCGGGCCAAGGCTCGAACTCAACCCGAGTCCGGCCCCGAGTCGTTCCACGGTGAGCCGCTCGGCGGCCGCCGACGGCGCGCCCGCCACGTTCGCCTTGGCCGATGGCGACGAAGTCGGCGACGCGCTCGGATTCTGGCTCGCATCCGAGGACGGTGACGCGCCCGACACGTCCTGACCCTCCAACGTCCTGTCTTCGCGCAGCAGCGACCACAGGATGTCCGTGTCCGGCTGGATCAGATCGACACGCGCCCCGTCGTACTGCCACGGAGTGGTGACGAATTCGATGTTCGAAAGCGACACCGACTTCAGCTGCGTCGCCAGCGAGACGAGCGCGCCGACCGAGTCGAGGTAGCTGTCCACGGTCAGCGAGCTCGTCGCCGCGTCGGCCAGTTGGTAGATCGTGATCGGATTGCTCAGCGTGCCCGCGTCCAGCATCTTCTTCATCAACGCGGACAGGAACGCCTGCTGCCGCTTCATCCGCCCGATGTCGCTGTTGTCCCCGAAGCCCTCGCGGGCCCGCACGTACTCCACCGCCGCCTGCCCGGTCAGGTTCTGCATGCCGGGAGTCAGCGTGACGCCGTAGGCGTGCTCCAGATAGGTGTTGTCCACCGTCGGCACGCACACGGTCACCCCGCCGATCAAGGTGCTCATGTTGGCGAAACCGACGAAGTCCGCCACGATCGTGTGGTCGATCCGGATCCCGGTCATCGACTCGACGGTGTTCTGCGTGCAGGTCGGGTTTCCGCCCGGCAGGTTGCCCTCGGCGAAGGCCGAGTTGAACATGACGTGGGTCTGCGCGGGCATCCAGGCGCCGTTCGCGTAGCAGGCCGGGATGTCCACCAGCGAGTCGCGCGGGATGGAGACCCCGATGGCGTGCTTACGATCGCCGGATATGTGTATCAGGATCGTGGTGTCCGAGCGCGCCCCGTCCACCGCGGCCCCGCCGCCGAGACCGAGGTTTTCCCCGGACCGCGAGTCCGATCCGATGAGCAGTAGATTGATCGGCGGCCCGGTGGTGGAACCCGGTGCGGCCGTGGCGGACGGCGGCCGGCTCGGCGAGAGCCCGACCTCGCTGAACGTCTTGATGTTCGAGTTCAGGTGGAGATAGACGTACCCCAGCATTCCCGAGATGGCCACGGCGAAGATCGCGACCACCGCGACCGAAATGCGCAGCGCGCGTGACCGACCACGTCCGACCGTCGTCATCCACCCATTCCTCACGACACCGGCCCATCGGCCCGCCCGCTATGAGAGACCAGCCGGACACGTGCTTGGTTGCGCGAGATTGATGAAGATTCGGTGTGAAAATCCGCGGCCCCACGAGGCCTTCAGCCGAAGGCTGCTACGGCGCGCACGCCTTTCATATCGGCCGTGCGGGTGACGTCGGAAGGCCGGTCTGCTAACCGACCGTCAGTCTGTGCGTGACCCGCTCCGTTTCGGCGATCCGATCGAGCCGGTCCGCAGCGGCGGCGCGCACGATCACCACACCGGCACCGACGATCAGCGGCGCGAACAGCCAGCTGATGACGTCAGAACCGGTGAACCGGTCCCCGCGCGCGTCCACGAGCAGGCGATCGGCGGAGCCGAGCCCGACGGATGGGCCGTCCGGCTCCTCCTTCACCGCCGACGCGGCGAACGCGGCCCGCTCGATCAACTCGCCATGCGTGAGCGTCGTGGCGTCGACCACCAGTGCTTCCATGCCCGGTGCCGACGGTGTGAACGGCGTGAAGCGGTCCCCGAATCCACGCACCTCCGCCGAGTAGTCGCGGAAGCCGTCCGGAACCACGTCGAACGGGCGGCCGAGCGGCAGCAACGAGAGCGCCAGCCGCTCACCCGGGCAGTCGCGCGCCGCGCCCAGCACCTCGGCATCCGGTCCGGCGATCACCGTGTGCGCCGACTTCGCCTCGCCCCACGGCTCGACCACCGAGCCCGCCAGCAGCGGCGCGACCATCCAGACCGCGGTGAGCCAGTGCGGCGGCGCGCAGACCGAGATCCGGTCGCCCGGCCCGGCCATCAGGTCGTCCTGCACCAGATTCGCGGTCTTGGCCAGCCAGTTGCCGAACGTCGTGTAGGACAGTTCGACGCGCTCACCGGTCCCGTCGTCGAGGAACGTCAGGAACGGCCGCCCGGCGTCGGCCGCGGCGCGGGCCCGCCAGACCGCGGCCAGGTCCGTGAAACCGTGGCGAACGGGCCCACGATCGGTTGAAACGCGGCTGGATTGGGGATCAGTCACAGAGCGAGACTACGCACTTCGGCGGCCGCGCGGTGGTCCTGATACCCATCCGACGCTGGACCCGTGACCGGCCGCGCGGCCAGAACCATGCAGACCGATCACAGTGCACGACTCTGGGCACGAGACTCCGGGCACAAAGTACTGGGCACGACTCTGGGGCAACCGCGCCATGGCGGGCGGCGTCTGCGCCAAGGCGGGCGGTAACATCACGTCGCGTCCACAGGTGGCGGATTCCGGCTCGTCAAGCGCGCCGACGCCGTTCGCCGCAAGACCGAGCGATGGGAGTACGAGACCGTGGCTGAAGCGATCCTCCTGGTGGGAGGGAAGGGGACCCGGCTTCGGCCGCTGACCGTCAACACCCCCAAGCCGATGCTCGAAGTCGCCGGGGTGCCGTTCCTGAGCCACCAGCTCGCCCGGGCCAAAGCGGCCGGGGTCGACCGGATCGTGTTCGCCACCGCCTACCGGGCCGAGGTGTTCGAGGAGTACTTCGGCGACGGGGCCGCGTTCGGCCTCGAACTCGACTACGTCACCGAGACCGAGCCGCTCGACACCGGCGGCGCGATCCGCAACGTGGCCGACCGGCTGCGCAGCGGTCCGGACGAGCCGGTACTGATCTTCAACGGCGACATCCTCTCCGGGGTCGACCTCGTCGGCCTCGTGGACGCGCACCGGGCACGCGGCGCCGACGTGACGCTGCATCTGACGCGGGTGCCGCGCGAGAAGCTCAGCGCGTTCGGGCTGGTGCCCACCGACGCCGACGGCTGGGTCACCGCCTTCCGCGAGAAGCCGCAGCGCGCCGAGGACATCGTCACCGACCAGATCAACGCGGGCTGCTACATCTTCCGCCGGTCCGTCATCGACGGCATCCCGACCGGTCGCCGCGTCTCGGTCGAGCGCGAGACTTTCCCCGGCCTGCTCGCCGCGGGTGCCAGGGTGCTCAGCGTCGTCGAGCAGTCGTACTGGCGCGACCTGGGCACGCCGGAGGCGTTCGTGCACGGCTCGGCCGACCTGGTGCTCGGTGCCGTCGAATCCCCCGCCGTCCCGGTCACCGCCCGGCCCGACCTGGCCGACGCGCTGGTGCTGCCGGGCGCCGATCTCGACGTGGACGTGAAGGTCGGCGGTGGCAGCACGATCGGCGCGAACGCGCTGATCGCCTCGGGCGCGGAGATCATCGGCTCGGTCATCGGCGAGGGCGCGCGCATCGAGGCCGGCGCCGTGGTGCGTGACTCGATCGTGGGACGCGGCGCGCGGATCGGCGCGGGCACCGTGCTCGACACGGTCGTCATCGGCGACGGCGCGAGCGTGGGCGCCCGCAACGAGTTGCGCTGCGGCGCGCGGGTCTGGTGCGACGCGGCGATCGGCGACGGAGCGGTACGCTTCTCCGCCGATGAGTCCTGACCCGGGTTCTGACCCTCCGACAGATCTCCCGATCCCGAAGCAGAAACAGACGCGCCCGGTCGCGCACCGGGCCGCTGCGGTAACGGCTGCTGCCCGCACGACACCGGCGCCAGCGCGGGCGTCGGCGCAGGCACCGGCTCGGGCCGTTCCGCCCGCGCGCACGCCGCCGCCGGACGCCACCGAGTCCATCGTCTGCGACGTCGATCTCCTGTTGTCGCTCGGCGTGCTGCGCCGCGGACCGGGCGATCCGACCTATCGCCTGGCGCTCGACGGCGCGATCTGGCGAGCCTGCCTGACGCCGGAAGGCCCCGGCACGGTCCGCGTCCACCGGAACGGCCCCCGCGTCGAGATCGCCGCATGGGGCCCGGGAGCCGCCTGGCTGGCGAAGCGCGGCGCGGCTATGGTCGGCGCGGACGACGAACTCGGCGACTTCCCGGCCCTGGTCGCCGGGCACCCGCTGCTGGCCGAGGCGCATAGACGCCACCCTCGCCTACGCCTCGTCCGCACCGGCCTCGTCGTGCAGTCGCTGATACCCGCGATCCTTGAGCAAAGGGTCACCACCGCGGAAGCGTTCCGTGCGTGGCGCCGCATCGTCGAGCGCCACGGCGAGCCGGCACCAGGCCCCGCGCCGAGAGAACTGCGCGTCCCTCCGCCGCCGCGCGTCTGGGCGACGATCCCGTCGTGGGAATGGCATAGGCACGGCGTGGACGGTAAGCGCGCGACGACGATCATCCGTGCCGTGAGGCTTGCCTCAGCACTTGAACGTACGGGTGACCTCAGCGGTGAGGAGACGGTGCAGCGCCTGTGCACAATCCCCGGCATCGGTATCTGGACCGCCGCCGAGACGACGCAGCGCTCTCACGGCCACGCTGACGCTCTGTCAGTAGGCGATCTGCACCTTTCCAAGCACGTCGGCTACGCCCTGACCGGCGAACGTGACGCCGATGACGCGCGCATGCTCGAACTGCTCGAACCCTTCCGCCCGCACCGCCACCGCGCCGCACGGCTCATCCTCCTCACAGCGCCCGGCCAACCCCGCCGCACGCCACGTGCGCCAGTGCCGGAACACCGCTGGCACTGATGAACCGTCGCCTCGCCAATCACATCGTGATGTTCATCCACGGCTGACGTTCATCGGGTAATCAGAAAGTCGTCCGGTGAACGGGGCGGCCGGTCCCTGGGCGGCTCGGCGGGATGGCCCACTCCGACCGCCCCCATCGGATCCCACGACTCCGGCAGGTCCAGCACCGAGCGCACCACGTCGCGACAGAACATCGTCGACGAGACCCACGCCGAGCCCAGTCCTTCCGCGGCCAATGCGATCAGCAGATTTTCAACGCCGGCCCCGGCCGCTACTACGAACATCTCCCGCTCGGCCGTCGCGCGGCGCAGGTCCGGATACGTGTGCGAGCCGTCCATCACCAGGCAGGGCACCATGAGCACCGGCGCACCGCGCAGCACATCACCACGCCGGACGCGTCGCGCGATCGACTGCTCGGTGAAGCCGTCTCCGCGCAGGTCTTGAATCCATGCGTTCAGCATCGCGTCGAGCAACGCCTTACGCATGCCCTCAGACCTCACCTCGACGAAGCGCCAGGGTGTCGTGTGATGCGGTGCAGGTGCGGTGATCGCGGCCGCTACCGCGCGACGGATCGCCTCAGGCGTGACGTCGACGTCCGTGAACGCCCTGATGGTGCGGCGATGCTCCACTGCCGAAGCGCGCGCCTCGGCCGTACCGAGTGAAAACAGATCCTCGTCAGCCGGACGCAGAAGTACCCGCGCACCCGGCCCCGGCTCGGCGCTGACGAGGTACCGGAGACCGCGTACGACCGCGACCGGCACGCCACCGAGCTTGCCCTTCACCAACTCTCCGGCAGACGCGAGTTCGTCGGCGAGTGCGGTGATGGTCACCGCGAGCGGATTGCCGTGACTGTCCTGACGCCCCCGCAGATCGTCCACCGGAGTGATGTACGCCGCACCGATCGCCTGATCCACCAGCCCGGCGCGCCACACGCGGCCGAACGTGTCCGAGATGATGACGCCCACTGACACGCCAAGGCGATCACGCACACCATCGGCGATCACACGTGCCGAACGATCCGGATCCTCGGGCAGCAGAAGCACAGTCCCGCGCGGCGTGTTCGACGCATCCACACCGGCCGCCGCCATCACCAGACCCTGCCGGTTCTGCACAATGCGTAACGGCCCGCGTCGCGCGACGATGCGCACGGTCTCCGCGTCGATTGCCGCGTCTCGATCGGTCGCGGCAACGATGCGCCCCTCCGCCTTCGAAACGATCTTCGACGTGATGACGAGCACGTCGCCGTCCGCGATGGCGTTCTCGCCCTGTGCCGCCGCTGCGATGAGCGCGGCCAGATCCGCACCCGGCTCGACCTCCGGCAAGCCGCCGAGGCCGAACACCGCGTAGCGTCCCGGTACGTGGCGGCCCGTCAGTTCCTGCTGGTGACCGCTCTGCCCTGCCATCTCAGTCATCGGGTCGGCCCAACTCCGTCGCGAGTTCGAGTGCTGCACGCGCCATCGTCGCCGTGGCGTCCAGATCGCGCATCAGCAGCGGCACCGCGCGGCATCTGATACCTGCGGCCTCCACACGGTCCCGCTGCGCCGCGTCCTTCTCGTCGATCAGCCAGCCGTCCAGCAGATCGGCGCCGTAGTATTCGGCGACCGCTGCGGCACTCGTCTCCACGCCGACCGCCGCCAGCACCTTGTCCGCCATGCCGCGTACCGGCGCCGAGCCGATGATCGGAGAAAGCCCCACGACCGGAGCACTCGTGGCGGCCAGCGCCTCCCGGATACCTGGCACCGCCAGGATCGCACCGATCGAGACCACCGGGTTGGACGGCGGGAAGAGCACGACGTCCGCCCCAGCGATCGCGTCCATCACTCCCGGTGCGGGCTGTGCCTTTTCCGCGCCCACAAACGTGATCGCCTCTGCCTTCGGCGCGTGCATACGCACCCAGTACTCCTGGAAGTGCACGGCCCGACGATTACCTTCCTCGTCGACGAGGACCACGTGCGTCTCGGCACGGTCGTCAGTCGCCGGTATCAGCCGTACCCCAGGCTTCCAACGTGCGCACAACGCTTCGGTTACCGCAGAGAGCGGATACCCAGCGTCGAGCATCTGAGTACGCACCAGATGCGTGGCGATATCCCGATCACCGAGCGTGAACCAATCCGGGCCGACCCCGTACTCGGCCAACTCGGCGGCCACCGAGAAGGTCTCTCCAGCCCGGCCCCAACCCTGGCCCTCGTGGATCCCGCCGCCCAGGGTGTACATCACCGTGTCGAGATCGGGGCACACCCGCAGCCCGTGCAGCGTGATGTCGTCGCCCACGTTCCCGACGACGGCGACGTCCGCCTCGGGCGCTGCGGCGAGCACTCCCCGCAGGAACCTCGCGCCGCCCACCCCGCCGGCCAAAGCTGTGATCCTCATGCCGACGAGACTATCCGGACCCGCACTCCAGGGCGCCGCGCCTGAAACGTCGTCGACGGAACGCGTTACCGGCGCAGTGACAGAACGTATCGACGCTGGCAATCCATCGGGGCACTTCGAGCTTGGCCGTCGAGGAATCCGCTTGAAATCGTCTTGTCGGCGAAATACCTACATGCAGACCAACTCTGTGTCGGCAAACCCGCGCGAGAACCGTCAATGTGTCATACGCTTCACCCACCCGTGTGATATCGGTTGCCCGAAAGGGCAGTGTCCGGTCGCGGCGGGTGCGGATCCGAAGCTTTATCAAGCGCCGACCGGATCGCACGTCACGAGCGTCATCGTGCTGATCGAGCCGGTCGTCGAGCACTGCTCTCTCCGAGTGAATCAACCCACCACTAACAGATCGCGGCTTGACGGGCCGGGAATGACGCGCGTGTAATTTCAAGCATGTCGCCCGGTTCCTGACGAGAAGTCAGTGATCTGAAGTGGTTCTTGACCGGCCGAGTGCGGCGCCGGTCAGCATGCGCAGCACCATCGGGTCGACGCCGCGCCGAACACGAGACGGGAGACGTACCGATGACCGAGGTCTTCCCGCTGGACGGTGGCTTCGACGAGGAGCTGACCTGGCAGGAGCGGGCGCTGTGCGCGCAGACCGACCCCGAGTCCTTCTTCCCGGAGAAGGGCGGCTCGACTCGCGAGGCCAAGCGGGTCTGCCTGGTCTGCGAGGTCAAGGCGGAGTGCCTCGAGTACGCACTGGCCCACGACGAGCGTTTCGGCATCTGGGGCGGCCTGTCCGAGCGCGAGCGGCGCAAGCTCAAGCGGCGCACCGCCTGAACCCTGATTCGCTGATCCGCACGCCGCGCTGATCCGCGCCGAGGCGGCGCGGGGAAAGCCATCCGGGCAAAAGCGGACGAAGGCGGACAACTTCCCGGCAACTTCTCCACTTCCCATCCGCGTCGCGTAGGGTGGGGCGACCGTGCCGCCGCCCATGCGCGCCGCCGCAGACCGTTCAACGCGATCCGAGCAAGGGCGGACCCGGTACGGCGCCGCACCTTCCTGCCGTCGAGATCCGGGTCGTCGTTTCGCATGACACAGTACGCACCACCCGCGCGCTCGCAGGCGCCCAGCGCCGACCTGCGCGCGGCGGGCGCCAACCCCCACGAAGCGCTGCGCCACCACATCGTGACCGCGGTTCTGGTCAGCCACGACGGAGCGCGCTGGCTACGGCCCGTGCTTGAGTCGCTGACGAACCAGCGCCGTCCGGTACAGCGGATCATCGCCGTCGACACCGGCTCCCGGGACAACTCGGTCGAGCTGCTCGAAGACGCCCTCGGCCCCGACGCCGTGCTGCACCGCAAGCGCTCGACCGGCTACGGCGCCGCCATCGCCTTCGGCCTGAAGTCCTCGCCGCCGGTCAGCTACGACGAGTTCGGATTCGACAGCCCGCACCAGCCGGTCGAATGGATCTGGCTGCTGCACGACGACTCCGAGCCCGCTCCCGACGCCCTCGGCCAGCTGCTGCTGACCGCTGAGGACGAGCCGGACGCCGCGGTCCTCGGCCCGAAGATCCGCGGCTGGTACGACCGGCGGCAGCTGCTCGAAGTGGGCGCGACCGTCGCCGTCAACGGCCGGCGCTGGACCGGCCTGGAGCGCAACGAGCACGACCAGGGCCAGCACGACGAGGCCCGGCCGGTGCTCTCGGTCAGTTCGGCCGGCATGCTGGTGCGCCGCGACGTGTGGGACCGGCTGCGCGGCTTCGAGCGCGGCATCTCGCTGTTCCGCGACGACCTCGACTTCTGCTGGCGGGTCAACAACGCCGGGTACAAGGTCGTGATCGCCCCCGACGCGGTCATACACCACGCCGAGGCCGCCGCCCGCGAGCGCCGCCGGATCAACGCCGGGCCCAACCGCGCGCACCTGCTCGACCGCAGCCACGCGCTCTACACCGTCGCGGTCAACAAGGACAGCCGTTTCTGGCCGGCGCTGTGGCTGCGGCTGGTCGTCGGCTCGTTCTTCCGCGCCCTCGGCTTCGTCGTCGGCAAGCAGCCCGGCACCGGCTCCGACGAGTTCTTCGCCATGCTCGGCTTCGCCGCCCGGCCCGACCGGGTCCTGCGCGGACGCGCCTCGCGGCGCAAGCTGCGCGCCCTCGGCAGCGGGGAACTCGACCAGTTCTTCCCGCCGCGCGGCGCGCTGGCCCGCAACGCCTTCGAGACGTTCTGGAGCCAGCTGCGCGGCGAGCACCGCGAAAGCGACGAGGCCTCCCGGCACCGCTCGGTCGAGACCGGCCCGGTCTCCGAAGAGGCCGAGGTGCTGGACACCGACTCCGCCGCGCTGCTCAAGCGGCTGATGCGCAACCCGATCATCGCGGTCGGCGGCGGCCTGACGCTGATAGCCCTGATCGCCGCGCGGTCCCTCCTGGTCGGCGGCAGCCTGGTCGGCGGCGCGCTGCTGCCGACCCCCGGCGGCGCGGCCGACCTGTGGTCCGCGTACCTGGCTGGCTGGCACGGCGTGGGCCTCGGCACGACCTCGTACGCCCCGCCTTACCTGGGCCTGCTGGCGATCGTCGCGACCCTGCTGTTCGGCAAGGCCAGCTGGGCGGTCTCGGTGCTGCTGATCGGCTCCGTGCCGTTCGCCGGGCTCAGCGCCTCCTACGCCTTCCGGCGGATCACCACCTCGGCCCCGCTGCGAATCTGGGCCGGATACGCGTACGCGCTGCTCGCCGTCGCCACCGGCGCGATCGCCGGCGGACGTCTGGGCACCGCGGTCGCCGTCGCGCTGCTGCCGCTGATCGTCACCACCGCCAGCCAGGCGATCGGCGGCCCCGGCCGCGTCGGGTCCACTCGCTCCGCTTGGACCAGCGCGTTCCTGCTGACCATCGCCACCGCCTTCGCCCCGGTGGTCTGGGTGCTCGCGCTGGCCTTCGGCGCGCTCGCCACGCTGACCGTCGCCTGGCGTACCCGCTCCAACGTCGCGATCACCGCGATCCGCATGGGCATCGTGCTCGCCATGCCGCTGGCCGTCCTCGCCCCGTGGTCGCTCTCGCTGCTGCGCCACCCGACCTCGTTCTTCCTGGAGGCCGGCCTGCCCGGGGTGAACCTGGAGCATCCCGCGCCCACCCCGGTCGGCCTGCTGCTCGGCAACCCCGGCGGGCCCGGCACCTACCCGGCGTGGTTCGGCGTCGGCCTGCTGCTCGCCGCACTCGCAGCGCTGCTGCGCGGCACCCGCCGCCGGGTCGTGGTCTCCGCCTGGGCACTGGCCCTGGTCGGCTTCGGCTCCGCAGTGGTGATCGCCGGACTGAAGGTCACGCCGCCCGGATCGGACCAGAACGTCGTCGCCTGGCCCGGCATGTCCACCGCGATGCTCGGCCTCGGCCTGATCATCGCGACCGTGGTCGGCGCGGAGGGCGCGCGCGAGCGCATCGCCAGCGCCTCGTTCGGCTGGCGTCAGCCGCTCACCGTCCTGATCACCGGTGCAGCAGTGCTCGCCCCGGCGGCCGCGGGTGCCTGGTGGCTCGCGCGGGGCGCCAGCGGACCGGTCGCCCGGGTCTCCGGCCAGATCCTGCCGCCGTACGTCGCCGCCGAGGGCCAGACCGCGGCGCGTCCACGCACCCTGATCCTGACCAGCACGCAGTCCGGTGCGATCGGCTACGGCATCGTGCGCGACGCCGGCCCGACGCTCGGTGTCGCGGACATGCGGGTATCCCAGACGCAGAACAATCAGGTGGACTCGGTCATCGGGCAGCTGCTCTCCGGGAACGGCGGCGACGCGGCGCAGCAACTCGCTGTACTCGATGTCGGCTACGTCATGGTCAGCCCCAACGCTCCGGCATCGATCACCCAAGCGCTCAATGGCGTCGCCGGACTCACCGAGCGTTCGGCGACCCAGGGCGGCGGTGGGACGCAGTACGCACTCTGGTCGGTCAACGGAAGCGTTGGCCGACTCACCGTCGAGGACGCGAAGGGCAACGTCCTTCCGGTCGTGTATCAGTGCGGTACCGCATCCGCCGTGCCCCAAGACAGTGCCCAGGTGTGTGCACAGGACGCCACTGCCACGGTCACAGTGCCCTCGGGGTCGCCGGGCCGCGTGCTTATCCTCGCCGAGGAAGCGCTGTCCGGCTGGTCCGCGACGGTGAACGGCCAGAAGCTCGGCACAGTCACCCAGTCCAACGGGCTTGAGGCCTGGCAACTGCCCGCCTCGGGCGGGACCGTGGCGGTCGGGTACAGCTCGCCGAAGCACGTGATCTGGGAGATCATCGGCCTCTTCACGGCGGCTGCGGCGACCATCATGGCGCTGCCGTTCGGCCGTCGGCCGGATGAGGAGGTCGAGGGCGAGGAAGCCGCCGAGCTCGACGCGGTCAATCGATCGGCGCGCGCGCTCGTTCCGGAGCCAGAGCGCGAGTTCGAGCCCGAGCCGTACCCGGTCGCCGCGACCATGCCCGAGCCGGAACCGGAGCAGATCCCGGTGCCCGTCCCGGATATCGTCGGTCAGGAGTTCGAGCCCGAGTCGTATGAGGCCGGGCACTACGAATCGGGCCAGTACGAGGCAAGCCAGGGTCAGTACCAGGCTGAGCAGTACGACACTGACCAATACGGTACCGACCAATACAGCGCTGACCAGTACGGTTCTGGCCAGTACGGCACTGATCAACACGGTACTGATCAACACAGTACTGATCAGCACGGCGCCGCAGGCTACGGCTCCTACCAGCCCGAACTCGATCCGTACCAGTCCGGCGCGTACGACACCAGCGGCCAGTACCAGCAGTCCGATTATCAGGCCGCTGGTTATCGCTCAGGCGAGTACACAGCCCCCGAGCCCTCGTACGAGCAGTACCCGATGACCAACACCGATCCGTATGCCGACGACCCCTACGCATACCAGCAGCAGGGTTCATACGAAGCCGGTGCGTATCAGCCGTCCTATCAACAGCCTGCGTCCTACGACCAGGCTCAGTACGGCCAGTACGACACGCCGCAGTATCAAGACCCGGCGCAGTACCAAGAGCCGGGCCAGTACCAAGAGCCGGGCCAGTACGAGCAGAGCGGCTATCCCCAAGCAACGTACGAGCCCGACGCATACGGCCAGTACGGCGATCAGTACAGCGTGCCCGAGCCCCGCCAGACCAACGAGCAGGCTCAGCATCAGTACACGCACGAGTACGACCCTGACGGCTACGGCCCCAGCGAGCAGGACGGATGGACCCGGTGAGCATGTCCGACGACCCCAGGAGCCGGGAGCCCCGTCCCTCCGCACCCCGTCCCTCCGCACCCCGTCCCTCCCCACCCCGCGCTTCTGGCGCGCGTGACACCCTCAGCAAGGCGGCTCTCAATCGCGCGTCGCTCGAACGCATGGCCGTACGCGCCAGTGGCGGTTCCAAACGGCGCCTTCAAGTCGCCTTAGGCGTAGTCGCAGCCATCGGCGTCGGGCTCGCGTACGGGTACGGTGTGGCACCCGCAGCCGCATCGCCACAGGTCACGGCTGCGCCCAAGTCCACCGCCGTGCGTACCGCCACGCTTCTGTGCCCTGAGGTCACGGGCCTTAGCGACGTGACAGTCAACGCGTTCACGCCCTCGGGCGTCGCTGGCGCCAGTACCCCGGCGCCCGGCGATACGGCCACGCTCACCGTGCAGGGCCAAAAGACCCCCCTCGCCACGGTGAAGCAGACCGGCAACCTGTCCGTCAATAGCGGCTTGTCCGGAGCCGTGTCCAGCCTCAATCAGGACTCGATCCCGGTTGTCGGTCAGGCAAGTGGCGGGTACGCCCCCGGATTCACCGTCACCGAGACCCTGTCGAGCGGTTCGACCTCAGGCATGCACGGACTCGCGTCCACCCCCTGCACGGCCCCCGACACCGACTTCTGGTACCTCGGCGCCGAACCTGGCCCGAAGAACACCACAGCCAAGATCAACCTCTACAACGGCGACCAGCTCTCCGCGCAGGCGAACCTCGTCGCGTACACCCCGAACGGACTGGTCAGCGGCTCGGCGGCACAGCTCGGCCAAGGCCTGGTGGTACCCCCGAACGACCAGCGCGACCCGATCGACCTGAGCGGCTTCAGCACCACCGGCGACGCGGTCGCCGTGCACGTGGTGACCACCGCCGGACGGGTCGGCGCTGCTCTGCTTGAGTCCGACGGCCTGTCCGGCCGCGACTTCATCCTCGCCCAGCGGCCCGCCGCGCACCAGGTGCTCCCCGGCGTCCCCGCGCTCAGCAGCAGGTCGGGCTCGCCGATGAAGCTTCAGCTCATCCTGTTTTCGCCGGGTGCCGACACCGACGTGACGCTGCACTGGATCGGCGGCTCGAAGATCACCCCGACCGTCACCATCCCGCACCTGTCGGCGAACAAGGTCCTCCAGTGGGACATCTCCAACGTGCCCGCCGCCGGTGAGGCAGGGGCGCTTCAGATCGACAGCTCCAACGGCACGCCGTTCCTCGCCGAGATCAAGGTCACCGGCGTCGGCGGCGACGACATCGCCTACCTCAGCCCGGTCCAGGCCCTGACCGGCGAGTCGCTCGTCGCCGACAACAACGACGGCTCGGTGGTCGAGCTGACCAACAACGCCGCCCACGACGCGCAGGTCCAGGTCACCGTCGAGGGCACCGGCACGGCCGCACCGCAGACGGTGACCGTCCCGGCGCTGACCACGAAGGCGGTGACCGTCCCGGCACCGCGGCGGACCGCGTCCTTCGTCATCTCCGTGACGCCGCTCGGCGGCGCGGACTCGATCTACGCCGCCCGAGTGATGACCGACGGCAACCTGATCACCATCCAACCGATGTCGACCGCTCTGGAGACCGTGCAGATCCCGCCGGTACGCGACGACCTGTCCGGCGTCGTGCCCCGCTGACCAACGCGGCCCGCCGCACCTTTAAGGGTGCGCAGGTTGGGGGCTGTGCTCGCGTGCCGATGGCCGTCGCCTGGCCATGTTGTCATCGGCCGCCGCGTCGTCGGTCACCGCGCGGTGTCGTTGATACGGCTGGCGCCGCGTGGCGCTGCGACTCCCTCCTCCACCTCGCCCCGCTCGGCCCTCGACCCGCAAGCCCACGCGGCGCCAGCCGCATGAACAACACCGCCGGCCACCAATCCGCGCACCCTCATTTTTCGGCTCTTCACACGCCCGCCGTCCGCCGGTTCGCACCTCAGTGCGCCGGTCCGGCGGCTACTCCGGGTCGATGATCTCCGGGTCGAGGCCCAGCAGGTCCGCGACCTGCTCCACGACGATGTCGTGCACCAGCATGCCCAGTTCGGCGCGTACCGGCGCGCGCACTTCCAGCGGCCGGCGGTAGAGCACGATACGGGCCGGCTCGCCGCGCCCCGCCTGCACCACCCGGCCGAGCGGCACCGGCTCATCCGACCACAGCTCGGCGCCCGGCGGCGGCACCTCCTCGACCGCGAACTCCACCCCGGACAGCTGCGGCCACCTGCGCTCAAGCCGTTCGACCGCGTCGAGCACCAGCTCGTCGAACTGCTCGGCCCTGGTCAGGCTGAGCGGGATCTCCGGCGGCGCCAACGGCCCGCGCAGCCCGCGACCGCGCCGGTCCCTGCCCCGGCGCCGGCCGGGACCCGGCGGCCGGCCGGAACGCGGTTCAGCAGAACTTTGCACGGAATCGAGCGTATCCCGGCCGTGGCCTCCCGCGGCAGATGTCGTGCTTCGGGCGCCGCAGGGACGGTGTTCGACGGCTCTTCGAGCTCGGTCGGGACTTTGTCCGCGGCTGTAGGCTCGTCCGCCGCCGCACGTCGGCCGACCCTGCGCCGCGGCCCGGCCGAACTCGGAGAGCAAGATTGCGGGCTCTTCGAGCTTGGAGTGAGATTGCGTGGCGTCTGGCAGCCCCGACCACACCAGCAATACACTCGCGCATGTGAGCCCTGTCCGTCGCTGTTCGCGCACCGCCTGTGGTCGCCAAGCCGTGGCGACGTTGACGTACGTCTATGCGGACTCCACCGCGGTCCTCGGACCTTTGGCCACATACCCCGAGCCGCACTGTTACGACCTGTGTTCGGAACACTCCGAACGGCTGACCGCACCGCGCGGCTGGCAGGTCGTGCGGCTCTCTCCGCCGGAGACCGGTCGGCGCACGCCCTCCAGTGACGACCTTGAGGCCCTCGCGCTGGCCGTCCGCGAGGCGGCCCGCGCCCCGATCACCCCAGCCGAGCCCGAGCCGAGCCGCCCCACCGCCGTCCCGCGCGGAGACAACCCGCCCCGGCGCGGCCACCTGCGCGCCGTCACCGAGACCGGCGACTGAGGCAGCGCCTGAAGCGCTGGCTGAGGCAGGCCTCTCACTCGGGCGCCCGCCGCTGATTTGTGCCCAGTCCCGAGCCGGTAGGCTCGCCTCGATGACGCGCCACCGGCGCTATCGGTAGTTGCGACCTGAGCGCACCCGGATGGAACGGAGCCAACAACCGTGACCACCCCGCACCCGACCGCAGGTGACCTGACACACCTGGTCAAGGCGTACGACGTTCGAGGCGTAGTGCCGGACCAGCTCGACGAGCGGATCGCCGAGGCGGTCGGCGCCGCGTTCGTCCGGATCACCGGCGCCACGGCGATCACCGTCGGCTGGGACATGCGGCCCTCGTCCCCCGCGCTGTCCGCCGCCTTCTCTCGCGGTGCGGCGAGTCAGGGCGCGGACGTGGTGCAGATCGGCCTGGCCTCCACCGATCAGCTCTACTTCGCCTCCGGCCACCTCGACCTGCCCGGCGCGATGTTCACGGCGAGTCACAACCCGGCCAAGTACAACGGCATCAAGATGTGCCGCGCCGCAGCGGCCCCGGTCGGCCAGGACACCGGCCTGTCCGAGATCCGCGAGCTGGCCGCCCGCGAACTCGCCGAACCCGGCACCATCGCACCGGCCGCGACGCAGGGCACGGTCACCCAGCAGGACCTGCTCACCGCATACGCCGACCACCTGCGCACCCTCGTCGACATCACCGGCAACCGCCGCCTCAAGGTCGTCGTGGACGCCGGCAACGGCATGGGCGGCCACACCGTCCCGGTGGTCTTCGACGGCCTGCCGCTCGACGTGGTCCCGATGTACTTCGAGCTCGACGGCTCCTTCCCGAACCACGAGGCCAACCCGCTGGACCCGAAGAACATCGTCGACCTACAGAAGAAGGTCGTCGAGGTCGGCGCGGACCTCGGCCTGGCCTTCGACGGCGACGCGGACCGCTGCTTCGTGGTCGACGAGCGCGGCGAGCCCGTCCCGCCGTCCTCGGTCACCGCCCTGGTCGCCGTCCGCGAGCTCGCCAAGCATCCAGGTGCGTCGATCATCCACAACCTGATCACGTCTCAATCCGTGCCTGAGATCGTCCGCGAGCACGGCGGCGTCCCCGTGCGTACGCGCGTCGGCCACTCCTTCATCAAGCAAATGATGGCTGAGACCGGCGCGGTGTTCGGCGGTGAGCACTCCGCGCACTACTACTTCGCGGACTTCTGGAAGGCCGACACCGGCATGCTCGCCGCGATGCACGTCCTCGCGGCGCTCGGCGAGCAGCCCGGCCCGCTCTCCGAGCTGGTCGCGCAGTACACCAGGTACGCCGCCTCCGGCGAGATCAACAGCGAGGTCGCGGACCAGGCCGGCCGCGCCGCCGCGGTCCGCGCCGCGTACGAGGGCAAGCCCGGCATCGGCATCGACGACCTCGACGGCATGACCATCGCCGGCGACGGCTGGTGGTTCAACCTGCGTCCTTCGAACACGGAGCCGCTCCTTCGCCTTAACGTGGAAGCACGCACCCCTGAGGAGGTCGCCGCGATCCGCGACGCCGTCCTCGCTATCGTCCGCGCCTGACTGACCAGAAGAGGAAGCATGTCGAACCTGGTCGAGCCCTCCCTGCTGGAGATCCTCGCCTGCCCGAAGTGCCACGCACCGTTGCGTGAGGACGTCGAGGCCTCCGAGCTCGTCTGCACCGACCCGGCGTGTGGACTCGCCTACCCGGTCCGTGATCACATCCCAGTGCTGCTGATCGACGAGGCGCGTAAGGCCAACTGACCGAACACGCCTCAGCCTGGCCGGAGAGACCATGGAACTGCACGAGGAACTGCTTGACGACGCCGAGGCCGCCGAGCGCGCGGACCACGGCGGCACCCTTCGGCTGATCGCCGCGACCGGTGCCCGGATCCGCCGCGCCGCGGCCCTGCGTGAGTTCGACCCGATGGCCGACGAGGCGCTGCGTGCGCTGGCCGGAGAGGGCCGCCCCCGCGCGCTCATCGTGATCGGCTACGGAACCGGTGCGACCGTCGCACGCCTGCTCACCGCAGTCGCCGGAGCCGCGGCCACGGTCCCGATCGTCTCGGTTCCCGGCCCGGCGCTGCCCGGCTGGGTCGGGCCGCTCGACCTGGTCGTCGTCGCCTCGACTGCGGGCCGGGCTCCGGAGATCTCCGCCGCGCTCGCGGAAGCGGGACGCCGAGGCTGCCGCATAATCGCCGTCGCGCCGACGATCTCACCGATCGGCGACCTGTGTAAGCAGATCCGCGGCACGCTTATCGCCATGGCCGACGATGTCGCCCCCGTCTGGTCCCGCCTCTGGTCTATCGCGGTCCCGACGTTCATCGCGGCCGAGACGGCGGGTGTCATCCCTCCGCAGCGGTACGACGCGGCAGCCTCCGCCGCGGACGAGGCTGCCATCCGCTGCCGCCCGAGCCAGGAGCCCTTCGTCAACCCGGCGAAGGAGATCGCTCTGCGCTTCGCCGAGTCGGCCCCCGCCGTATGGGCCTCCGGCCAGGTCGCCGCGGTCGCGGCGGAACGTATGGCCGACCAGGCCGCCCTGCGCGCCGGGTTACCGGTCACCCACGCCGCGCTGCCCGACCTCGGCCGCGGGCAGTTCGGCCTGCTCGACGGCCCGCTCGCCGCCGGAAGCGGCGACATCTTCCGCGACCCCTTCGAGGACGGAGTGGACAGGACCGCCGCGGTCGTCCTGCTGGCGGAGGACGGCGTGGACCCCCGCCTGAGCGTGGTCGAGAATCTCGTGCGCGACCGCGGCATCCCGCTGACCGTCTTGACCGCCGAGCAGCCTGACCCGCTGGCCCGCGCCGCTCACCTCATCGCCGTCGCCGACTTCGCCGCCGCGTACCTCGCGCTGCTGGTCGGCAGCGGTCCCGACCAAGGGCGCACCATCGACGAATACCGGCTGCGCACCGCGCAGTAGTGTGCCAAGCAGCGTGTCAGATGTCGTTGTCGCGCGATACGGTATAGCCCGACAGGAGAAGGCCGGGCACGGCGTAACAGGGGTAATGACGTGGCAGCCAGCGGGGAGATCACGGTCACCTTCGATGACATCGAAGGCGCCGCGGCTGCCGTTCGCGGTGTTGCCGCGAACGTCGACATGCTGCTCACGGATCTGCGTGCCATGCTGCGCCCGCTCGTCGCCGAGTGGGCCGGCGCCGCGGCCGTGAACTACCAGTACCAGCAACACGTGTGGGATCTCGCCGCCGAGGACCTGCACGGCGTGCTGCTGCGCATCGCCGCCGTTCTCGACGAATCGCACGTCTCTTACATCGATGCCGAGGCGCAGTTGCGCAATATGTGGGGCGGCCAGTGAACGGGGCCCGCCCCTTCTAGACTCTCGTTGAGAACTCTGGAAGGAGAGGCATGGCGCACACCGACTTCAAGGTCGCGGATCTCTCACTGGCCGACTTCGGCCGCAAGGAGATCCAGCTGGCTGAACACGAGATGCCCGGCCTGATGGCGGTGCGACGCGAGTACGCCGGGACCCAACCGCTGCGCGGCGCGCGGATCACCGGCTCGCTGCACATGACGGTGCAGACCGCGGTGCTCATCGAGACCCTCGTCTCACTCGGCGCGCAGGTGCGCTGGGCGTCCTGCAACATCTTCTCCACGCAGGACCACGCCGCCGCGGCCGTCGCCGTCGGCCCCGAGGGCACCTCCGACTCGCCGAAGGGCGTGCCGGTGTTCGCCTGGAAGGGTGAGACGCTCGAAGAGTACTGGTGGTGCACCGTGCAGGCGCTGACCTGGCCGGACGGCGAGCTGCCCAACATGATCCTGGACGACGGCGGCGACGCGACGCTCTTCGTGCACAAGGGCGCCGAGTTCGAGGCGGCCGGCGCCGTGCCCGAGCCCGCGGCCGACGACCCGGAGGAGTGGCTGGTCATCCTCGCCGCGCTCAAGGCCTCGCTCGCCGCCGACGGCAAGAAGTGGACCCTGGTCGCGGACTCGGTCAAGGGCGTGACCGAGGAGACCACCACCGGCGTGCACCGGCTGTACGAGATGTTCGAGGCCGGGACGCTGAAGTTCCCGGCGATCAACGTCAACGACTCGGTGACCAAGAGCAAGTTCGACAACAAGTACGGCTGCCGCCACTCGCTGATCGACGGCATCAACCGGGCCACCGACGTGCTGATCGGCGGCAAGGTCGCGGTGGTCTGCGGCTACGGCGACGTCGGCAAGGGCTGCGCCGAGTCGCTGCGCGGCCAGGGCGCCCGGGTGATCGTCACCGAGATCGACCCGATCTGCGCCCTTCAGGCCGCGATGGACGGCTACCAGGTCACGACCCTCGACGACGTGGTGTCGATCGCCGACATCTTCGTCACCTGCACCGGCAACCGGGACATCATCACCGCGGAGCACATGACGCGGATGAAGCACCAGGCGATCGTCGGCAACATCGGGCACTTCGACAACGAGATCGACATGGCCGGCCTGGCCAAGGTGCCCGGCGTGGTCAAGACCGAGGTCAAGCCGCAGGTCCACGAGTGGCGCTTCCCGTCGGGGGCGGGCGATGGGCACGGTGCGGGCGGCCACACGATCATCGTGCTGTCCGAGGGCCGCCTGCTGAACCTGGGCAACGCCACCGGACACCCCTCGTTCGTGATGTCCAACTCCTTCGCCAACCAGGTGCTCGCCCAGATCGAGCTGTTCACCAAGCCCGAGCAGTACCCGATCGGCGTCTACACGCTGCCCAAGCAGCTCGACGAGAAGGTCGCCCGCCTGCACCTGGACGCGCTGGGCATCAAGCTGACCACCCTCAGCGAGAAGCAGGCCAGCTACCTCGGCGTCTCGGTCGACGGCCCCTACAAGGCAGACCACTACCGGTACTGAGCCGGAACGCCCCGTACCACTCGATTCAATGCCGTCGGCCCGGCTGCGCTGGAGCAGTCGGGCCGACCGGCGTCGATGACGACGCCAACGCAGTCCCGGCCTCCCGCCGGAACCGCTCGCCGGTCACCGCTATGAGGTACTGATACGCCGGAAGCCCGGGCGGCGGCGCCGGAGACACGAAAGCCGAATACTGCCGCACCAGCTCTTCCGCCAGCTCAGCCGCGGCCTTCCGCTCAAGCTCGAAGACCCGCGAGATCAACTGCCGTCCGGCGACGATCAATCCGGTCGGCACGTCCCCGACCGAGGCGCCCGCAGCCCACGTGGCGACCACCGGCGCCGGAGGCATCGGCAGCGAGCCGCGCCCGTACTCGGTCCGTTCACGGACCACGCGCGTGCCCGCGAGCAGGTCCCCGATCCGTTGCCCCCGCCGAGAGGAAACGCTGGCGATGGCACCGGGCAACCCGACCAGGCAGATCCACAAAACGCTCATCTGCCCGAGCGCCACCGCGCCGAACAGCGGAAAGTTCAGATCGGCGAACAGCCCAGCCAATGCCCGCGCAAGCGCGTGCCGAAAGCGCTCCGGCCCTCCATCGACCCGCACCACACGCAGCCCTACGGCGGCCTTACCGATCGAACGACCGGTAGAGATCGTCTCGCTCAGCACCGGGTAACCGATGGTGACCAACACGATGATCACAATGGTCACGGCCCGCTGCGCATCCCCGTTGCCGGACCCGGCGTTCAGCGCGACCGATACGAAGAGGAACACCGCGAAGATCGCGGACTGCACCAGATAGTCCAGCAGCACGGCCGCGAATCGGCTCGCCAGCCGCGCGGGCCGTAGTTCCAGCTCCACGCCCTCGGCGATCACCAGGTCGGCCATGAGCTCCCTCAGTTCACGATGGTCGAGCCGAAGCCCCAGCCGAACAATCACCGCAGGGCAGCACTCTGGCAGCTGACCAGGCCCACCGATACGGTAGACCAACAAGGCATTCCGCAGGCAGGGGACCAGGGACGGGGAAAGCCGTGGACATCGACGCGTTCGTGATCCGACGTGCGCCTCAATGGAACCGCCTCGACCGCCTGGCCAGGCGCCGCCGCCTGACGGTCGACGAGGTCGACGAGCTCCTGGCCCTGCACCAAGCGACCGCCACGGATCTGTCCCTGGTCCGCAGCGCGCTGCCCGATACCGAGCTGGTCGGCCGGCTCTCGGCGACGCTCGCGCTCTCCCGCTCAGCCCTCACGGCTCCGCGTGTGGCGAACTGGCGGGCCATCAGAAGCTTCTTCAGCACCAAACTGCCCGCCGCGATCTACCGGTCCCGCTGGTGGTGGGGTACGACGGCGCTGCTCTCGCTGCTCGCCTCGCTGATCCTCGGCTGGTGGCTGGTCGCGCACCCGGACGTGCGAGCCACGCTGATCCCCTCGCCCGAGGTGCGCGAACTCACCCAGCCGGGCGGCGACTTCGAGAGTTACTACACCTCCGCTCCAGCGCACGACTTCGCGGCGCAGGTGTGGACGAACAACTTCTGGCTGGCCCTGGAGACGCTCTTCTCGGGAGCGCTGCTTGGAATCCCCGTGCTGTTCATCCTGTGGGAGAACGTCGTGAACCTCGGCACCGACGGCGCCTACATGGTGGCCGCCGGTCGTGGCGATGTGTTCTTCACACTCATCACCCCGCACGGCCTCCTGGAGATGACCTCGGTCTTCATCGCGGCCGGCGTCGGCCTACGTCTCGGCTGGACGATCGTTGACCCCGGCCCACGTACCCGGCTGGCTGCACTTGAGCACGAAGGCCGCACAGCTGCCGTGGTCGGTATCGGCATGGTGCTGACACTCCTGTGTACCGGTGCCATCGAGGCCTTCGTCACGCCGTCGTCGCTCCCGGCCTGGACGCGCATCAGCATCGGCATCGCGGTTGAGCTCGCATTCCTCAGCTACGTTTTCGTCATCGGCAGGCGCGCGTACAAGCGTGGCGAGGCCGGCGATCTCGATGCAGTAGACCGCATCGACGAGCAACCCGCAGTCGGCTAGCAGTCGGCGAACTGGCACGTCGTCAAGTGTGCTGGCAGCACGGGAGGCCCCAGCGTCGCCGAACCCTGTAACCGATTGGCGTTACCCAGTCCGAGTGGTGCATACTCATCCCGGTCCTCCTGGGAGCCAACCGAACCGAATCCGACAGCAGCTCGCAAGAGCAGCTTGACGGCTTAGGGACAGATAGCTAGACTAGGAGGGTTGCTCCGTAAAAGCTGGTAGCAGGCAAGGCGAAACTTTCACGGTACGCCATACCCGCTGGTCCGGCAAGAGCAGTACGAAAAACATGATAAAGTCGCTTCGCGACGAAGTTCATGTAGAAGTCGAAGCAATCACCTGGTGGAGATTGGTGACAGTCTCTGTTTGTGTGTCTGTTTTTTGAGAACTCAACAGTGTGTCGATGAAGTTTGCGATGCCATTTATGTTTTGGATGGTGTGAGTGTCCCGACCCCCGTCGGGATGATTCAGCCAGGTGGTCAATACTGTTCTTTTATGGAGAGTTTGAT
>NZ_DASYZI010000425.1:0-8772 GCF_035946395.1 Actinocrinis sp. | reverse complement strand
GCTTCCTCGGCCGGGATGGCGTTCGCGGCGCCCAGCGCCGGGGCGAACGTCCGGGTCACCGTCGACGACGGCGCGAACGGCGGCTACCGCAGCGCCGACCAGTTGGCCGGCGGCGGCTACAACGATGCGGTGCTCGCGCGGTGCGGGATCGACCGCCGGATGCAGAACGAGCCGACGCTGGCGATCGACCCGCGCGACACGAGCGTGTGGGCGTCGGGCTCGAACGATTACTGCACGGTGCCCACGGCGGGCGACGCCTGGGCGGGTTTCTACCGGAGCGCGGACTCCGGCACGACGTGGACTGACAGCCTGCTGCCGGGCTACAACGGCGACGCATCGCCCGAGGGCACGTCGTCACCGCTGCACGCGCAGGTGGCCGGCGGAGCGCTCGCGGCCGGTGATCCGGTCATGTCCTGGGACGGCCGGGGCGACCTGTTCTACATGGGCAACAACTTCAACCGTGGCATCGAGAACGGCGTGTCAGGCGGGTTCCGCGACAACACCGGTGACATCTGGGTCGCGACCTACGCGCCGGGCAACCCGGCGGACACGGCCACCGACGGCTCCCGCTACGTGCGCACCGTCATCCTCGCCACCAACACGTTCGGCAAAGGCAGCTTCAACGACAAGACCGACATCGCCGTGGACCCGGTGACCGGCAACGTGTACGCGGCCTGGTCGGACTTCCACGGCTCCGGCTGCAACGAGATCCTGTTCAGCCGCTCGACCGATCACGGCGCCACGTTCAGCGCTCCGCTGAAGCTCTCCTCCGGGATCTGCGGCAATCAGGGCCCGTCGATAGCGATCGGTGCGTCGGGCCGGGTCTTCATCGGCTGGCAGGGCAACACCGGCGGCTCCAAGCAGCGGGCACCCGGCGCGATCTCGGGTGCGGCTTTCGCCTCGTCCGCCGACTTCGGCCGGACCTTCGGGACGGCCGCCATCGTGGTGGCCTACCCGCCGTTCGTGTTCGAAGCGTTCGCCGGCAACGGCGCGCGCGAGTGCGGCGACGGGCCGTTCGCGTGCCCGACCGGCTTCACCTTCCCGCGCTCCGACCTGGCCGGGCCGTACCTGGCGGCGGACAACGCGCACGGGAGCGTGGTGATGGCGTTCCAGGCCGCCCAACCGTCGGGGCAGGGGCAGATCGACTTTGTGCGCTCCACCGACGGCGGCGCCTCGTGGAGCAGCCCCGCGCTGCTCGCGGGCAGTGCGAGCGGGCACCAGTTCATGCCGTTCCTCACGGCCTCCTCGGGCCGCGTCAGCGCGATCTGGTACGACTCGCGTGGCGACCCGTCCTACGCGCCCACCCGGCCTCCGTGCAATGGCGCCGGCGGGCAGACCTCCGCGTGCCTGAACGTGCGGTACGCCGAATCCATGGACGGCGGCGCGACCTGGAGCGCGAGCACCCAGGTCACGAACGTGCCCACCAATCCCGGCTACGAGCAGTTCGGCGGACGGCTCGTGCCGTTCTTCGGCGACTACATCACCGTCGCGGCACAGGGCGGCACGGTAGGCGCCGTATGGACGGACCAGCGCAACACCGTCGGCACGGCAGACCCCAAGGGCGACAACGACGGCGCAGACGTCGCCGGCGACCCTGAAACCGGCGGCACCTGCACCTCGTCGCTGACCACCTGCTTCGACAACACCGGAGGGCTGGACCAGAACATCTACTCCGCGCTGATCACGCCGTAACCGGCGGCCGACCGTAGCCGACAACCGGGGCGAGGTGGGGAGGAGTGATTCTGCCTCCCTCGCCCCGGCTCGACGAAACAACAGAGCCGGGTTCGCATCCTGCGTTGTACACCTCTGCACCCTGCGGATGCCCGCGTCGGTCCGGCTTCCTGACGCCGCAAGACCCGCGAAGTCGAAGCATCAGGCCGCGTCGGTGAGGTGGAACCGCCTCGATGGTGCTGCGCGCGCTCAGCCCGCTCAGCCCATTCAGCTCTCCGGCAGGCGCACGGTGACCGCGCCGGTCACGGGTAACTGGTCACGTTGACGGCCGTGGTGTTGGACGGCGTGGGACCGCCCACGCCGTTGATGACGTTCTCGATCACGCCGACTCCGCCGAGCGAGACGGTCAGCAGGTCATGCCAGCCGATGCCGGTACCGGTGGGCGTGGTGAAGCCGTTCGACGCGACGATGCTGTGGTTCGCGCTGAAGTAGCAGTACACGCCGAGGCCGTAGGCTTGGAAGTCGGTGACGGTGCCGGACACCGCGATCGAGGGATAGCCGTCCGCGGTGCCGTCCATCCATGCCGACTGGGTCGGCACGTCATACGGCATCTCGCTCTGGTAGAAGTAGTCGCGGCCGCCGTTGGCGTTCCACTGCACCTGGACTTGTTGGTAGTGCTCGACCGCGAGGCCGTACGTGGAGACGTTGGCGCCGTTGACCACCAAACCGTTGGCGGCGGTGTTGGTGGTCCAGCCGACCGTGCCGCGGTTGCCGTGGTCGGCTCGCCACAGCCACAGGTCGTCGCCGATCACGTCGGCGCTGTTGACTTCGAGTGTCTCGGTGGCGCGGCCGACCGTGGCGCCGCCGATGCGGGCGAACACGTCGGAGAGCACCGTCGGGTCGGTCGCGTGGCTCGCGCTGGATCCGGCCGGGCCGATCCGCACCAGCACCGGAGAGTTGGTCGTGCCGGCGTCGAAGATGAGCCCGCCGATGCGGATGCCGTTGACGTCCGCGGTGGACAGGATCGCGTTGCCGCCGTTGGACACCAGCGTCGCCAAGCCCAGCCCGAGCACCACCGTGTCCGGGTTGTCGACGTTGATGGTGCCGCTGATCTGGTACACACCCGGGGTGAACAGCAGATTCTGGCCGGCCGCGAGCGCGGCGTTGATCTGTGCCACGGTGTCACCGGGGTTTGCGATGAAGAAGGAGCTGAGTGGCAGCGAGGTTCCGGCCGTGTTTCCGCTGCTCCAGCTGGTGCCCTGCGAGTTGCCGCGGTTGCCCGGCACGAACACGTTGTAGTTGCCGGAGGAGTCGAGGTAGAGGTACGGCTTCTCCGAGATGGTCGGTGTGGTCGGGACCGTGGTGTACGGCGGGGTGGGGAAGCTTTGGCCGGGTACGCCGGTGGAGCCGGTGAACACCATGTTCCAGTTCGAACCGGTCCAACTGCCGAACTGGTCGTTGCGCAGCATGTACTGCTGTTGGCTGCCGGAGTTGACCTGGCCGCTGACCACGGAGTCGCCGATGAAGCCGCCCGAGGAGTAGCCGTTGAGCGAGAGTGCCAGCGAGCCGTTGATGTCCATCCGGCGCAGCGGGGTGGCCTGCGAGGTGGCCCACACCGTGCTGCCGGAGGTCGGGGTGCTGGTCAGGTTCTCCGCGTCGCGCCAGAAGTTGGTGGTCGCGTTGCCGCGGTTCCAGTTGGCGTCCGCGTGCACGCCGCCGCCGGTGATCGTGGTCTGCGTCGGCGACTGTCCGAGGCCGAGCACCTGCGTGTAGAAGCCGACCGGCACGTCGACGTTGTACGTGCCCGGCTTGAACAGCAGCGCGTAGCGCTGGGTGCCGAACTGGTTGCTCTGCTGCGAGTTGTAGACCGCGTTGATCTGGCTCTGGATCGTCGAACTCGACATCGACGGATCGAAGACGTACACGTTGGGACCGAAGTTCGGGCCGCCCGTGCCGGTGCCGCTCGGGCTGGGGCTGGGGCTCGGACGTCCGGCGGCCGGGGTGGCCGCGTGTGCGGGCGCGGCCAGCACGTCGGCCGTGCCCGCGATCGCCAGCGCGGCGGCGACGGCGGTCACCGCGAAGACCGCGGTCAGTTTGCGGCCCGCTCGACGAAACGGCTCGGCGGAGTGCGGCGAAGCTGAATCCGGCATCTGGAGTTCCCCTGATTCTCAGCGTTCTGTCTGCTGTGGCGCGGAGTCGGGGCGCTTGCCGGACATCCGCGGTGCGGCCGCGACGGCGGCAGCGTGCAAATCGCGGGGCTTGCGGCGTCACCGCCCGGCCCGGTCACGGGGAAGGTCTGCTCCGCGTCGCGGAGGTCGGCGAAGCAGAGCGTCGCAGCATGCGAAGCTGCCGTGTTCGATGCCGGAGCGTGTGCCGTCCTCGGCGGCGTCATGGGTCGTCAGCGACGTCATACGAACATTGAGGCTTTCCGTGAATCGCGATCCGGCGTGCAGAGACCATCTCAGCGCTGCCCTTCTCGGACGGAGCTCGCGCTCCGTCTTCACGTATGCGGTTGTCGGGCCTGATGGATCCGACGAACCGTTACCGCCGCGCCGAACGGCTTGAAGCAGTTGCTGCTAGGAACGTGCCACGCTGCATCCGAGTATGTCGTCCAGATTTCCAACTTATTTCGAGTGGTGATTAAAGTCAACAACCGGTGAAATCGGCATCAACTCAACTGCCTGGCCTTGCCGATCTTCCCCATGCCACCGCCGATGCCGTCCGGCGCGGTAAGCGTCAGCGCACTGGTTTACCGTGCACCGCACGCCGACCTCGTCGATGCCGTCGGCGAACCCCGCACGCTTCTCGGCACTCTGCGGATGATGAGGCACCGGGTGCAGCAGTGTCAGGCCGATTCGCGCACGATCAGCAGGCAGGGCACGGTGACGGAGGCCGCCTCGCGGGCGTCGGCGTCGATGATGGACAACAACTGGAGGGTGGCGAGGCGGCCAATCTCGCCGAGATTCATGTCGACGGTGGTCAGCGGCGGCCGCGCGGACAGGGCCATGGTGTCCCAGTTGTCATAGCCGACGATCGCGACATCCTCCGGGACTCGTACGCCGCGCTCGCGCAGCGCGTCGGCCACGCCGCGGGCGATGTGGTCGTTGCCGCAGAAGAACGCGTCGGTATCGGGCGCGGTGCGTATGACCGCGTCCGCCGCGCGCCTGCCCCACACCTCGCTCCAGTCGCCGTAGTGCACTCGGCCGCCGGCCGGCGCCAAGCCGGCACGGCCGAGCAGTTCCAGGGTGCGCGCCGCCCGATCGCGGGCGGCGGCATGGTGGGTCGGGCCGGTGACGTGCGCGATCCTCGTGCGCCCGAGGCCGAGCAGGTGCTCGATCGCGAGCGTCGCGCCGCCCGCGTCGTCCGAGCGTACGGACACGTTCCGTGGATCGGTGGAGGGCGAGAAGGCGTAGACGGTCGGGATGGAGCCGACCCCGGCCAGCGGTGGCCGGGGGTCGGTGCGCCGCCCGGTCACGATGATGCCGTCCACCCGGCGCTCGATCAGGAGACGCAGCCGGTGCTGCTCGCGGATGGTGTCGCCGCGGGTGTCGCAGAGCAGAACGCTGATCTTCCCCGCTCCCAGCGCGTCCTCGACCCCCATCAGCACCGGGGTGCTGAACCGGCCGATCCCGTCGGTGGTCATCAGCCCGATGGTCCAACTGCGGCCGGTGTGCAGGCTCTGCGCGTTGCGGTTCGGAGTGAAGCCGAGTGCTTCGGCGGCGCCGAGCACCCGTTCGCGAGTCTCGTCGCGCATGCGGCCGCTGCCGCTCAGCGCCTTCGACGCCGTCCCGACGCTCACCCCCGCACGGGCGGCGACATCGATGAGCCGCGCTCTGACCGACGCGGGATTGTGAGCCAAGTCCGTCACGAACGCCCCCTCAACACCGCTGGCCCGTCGACCCGGCGCCCCGGCGACCGCACGGTCTGGCCGGTCTGGCCGGTCTGGCCAAATCTGCGCAACTTCTGAGAAAAATGTACCAGTAGGAACGGATTCTTGACTGTTTCTGCCTGAGCATTATGGTGGCGTCGAGAAAACGATTGCTCAACTTGGTCGCGGGTTGTTGCCCACATCCCGACCCGGGCCCCGATCACAGAGCTGCCACCGTGACCGTGACGCGCCATGCACTTGGGAGACCCATGCCCGCCAGCGCCAGCACATTTCGCGGCGGCGTCTTTGGCGCGCCCGCAATTGTTAGCGCTAACACCAACTGCCCGTGGCAGGGCCGCGCTGCCGACCGGTCAGCACCAGCGCACTGCCCGCCCTCTCCCTCACGCCAGGAGAAGCAATGACGCACCGCCTGATGATCCGTGTCGATTCCCGGCCCCCGGGCCGTACCACCGCCGCGTTGAGCGCCCTCGCGCTGGCCGCGACGGCGACCGCCGTTGCCGTCTCGCAGCCCGCGAGTGCGGCGCCGACCTCGGCGACGACGCTCGTGGTCAACGCGAACTCGCCGTTCCGCTCCGTCACGCATGTCGCCACCGGCAGCCTGTACGGCCTGGACACCGCGTCCGTCCCAGCCGACAGCCTGGTCGAACCGCTGCACCCGAACACGTTCGTGCAGATGGCGCCGGGCGGGAAGCAGCTGCCCAACGGCGAGCCGGCCCCCGGCGGCGACGCACTCGTCGTCGCGCCCGAGGCGGCGAAGGCCGGGGCGAAGGTCGTCGTGCGGATGCCCGACTGGTACCCGAACTTCCCCTACAAGTGGGTCAGCTGGAGCGACTGGCTCTCCGCGGTCGACCAGCAGGTCGCCTCGGTCAAGGCGTCGGGCGCGACGAACATCGCCGCTTACGAGTTGTGGAACGAGCCGGACGGGACGTGGAACACCGCCGCCGCGGGTTCGTTCGACGCCGGTTGGGCGCGCACGTACCAGGAGGTGCGTTCGAAGGACGCCGGCCACCCGATTCAGGGCCCGAGCATCTCGCACTGGAACCAGGGCTGGATGAGCACCTTCCTGACCGACGCGAAGAACAGCGGCACGCTGCCCGACATCATCAGCTGGCACGAACTGGGCGGCGCCTCCGGCATCGCCGCCGACGTGGCCGCGTACCGCTCGCTCGAATCCAGCCTCGGCATCAGCGCCCGGCCGATCGCGATCGAGGAGTACGGCACCCCCGGCGAGGTCGGCGTCCCGGGCCCGCTGGCCGGCTACATCGCGAAGTTCGAGCGCGCCGGCGTGCACGACGCCGAGCTGGCGTTCTGGAACCACTACGGCACGCTCGGCGACACCCTCACCGATACCGGCGGCTCACCGAACGGCGCCTACTGGCTCTACTCCTGGTACGGCGCGATGAGCGGCAACATGGTCACCACCGTGCCCCCGTCGCAGACGGGGCTCGACGGTGCCGCGAGCGTGAACTCCGCAGGCAACCAGATCAGCGTCATCTTCGGCGGCGGCACCGGCGCGACCGCGGTCACCGTCAACGGCCTCAGCTCGCTGTCCGCATTCAACAACACGGTCAACGTGAAGCTCGAATACACCACGTCGCTTGGGCGCACGACCGCCGTCGCGGCGCCGTTCACCATTTCGCAGACCACGTACAGCGTGTCCGGCGGGTCGATCACGGTGCCGGTCGCGATGAACCCGGCGTACGGCTACCACCTGGTGATCACCCCGAGCGGAAGCACCAGCTCGCTGGTCGGCACGTACCAGATCAAGAACGTCCACAGCGGTCTGGCGCTCGACACCCAGGGCTCCGGAACCGTGCAGGGCACGCTGGTCGACCAGAACACGGCGAGCTCGTCCGGCACCCAGTCCTGGACGCTCGTCGCCGCCGGCTCAGGGCTCTACAAGATACGGAACGCGGCCGGCGGCATGCTGCTCGGCATCACCAACGAGGGCACCGCAGACGGCGCTACCGCCGTGATCTGGGGTGACAACGGCACGCCGGACCACCTCTGGCAGCTGATCCCCGCAGGCAGCGGCCAGTACAAGATCGCGAACTACAACAGCGGCCTGCTGCTCGGCGTGATCAACGAGAGCACCGCCACCGGCGCCCAAGTCCTCCAGTGGGACGACAACGGCACTGCCGACCACCTGTGGACGCTCAGCGCGCGCTGACCCCGTTTCTCCGCCGGGTCGGCCGCACTCCGGCCCGGCGGGCTCCACTACACTCGACAGAAGCCGCGGCGCGACGCGGCATGGCGCCCGCACCGCGGGTCGGCACAGTGTGGGCGTCATGGGGCGGGGCGGGGCGGGGCGGGGCTTTCTCACCCTGCTGAGCCTGTACCTGGCGGCCTTCTACGCGTATCCGCTCTACCGCAAATCTCGGCCTGAGCTTGCGCGACTACACCGCGTCAGAACTTCGACCAGCTCAAGGCTGCCGGGACCATCAACGGCCAGGGCGACCGGCCCATCTCGCAGTGGCTCGACACCAGCGCCTGGGCCAAGGCGTGGGCGCTCTACCAGGCGCACCTCGGCGGGTACGGAGGCTGAGTGAATGACGACATCCAATGCGGCGTCCGATGTCGCGGTGCCTGATGTCGCAGCGTCAAATACCGCAGCATCCAATACCAACGTGTTCATCGGGTCGGTGAAGCAGCAGGTGGACGGCGTCGGCCGCCGAGCAGATGCTCCTTTACACCTGGCAGCAGGGCATCGCGCACCGCCACCTGACCCCGGAGGAGATCTTCCCATCCGGGATCATGACGAAAGTCGTCGTCTGACCGCTACCTGCGACACGTACCTGCCTGCCTTCGAGAGGAGGCCGCGAGCACCGTCCTGCCGCAGCTGGACGAGCGAGCCGCCGAGAGGGCAGCGTCCTCGCTCTGCTTCCGCACCGGCGAGTCGTCATGCGCGAGCGGTATCCGCGCAGAGCGCTGTCAGACTCACGGCAGGCAGGTTGAGTCCGTGCGCAGGGCACGCATCAGGCGAAGACTGACACCTGCTGCAAGGAGTCGAAGAATCCACCGGTAGCGGTCTCGACGCGCACCGCGGCGACCGGCAGTCCGTGAAGCGCTTCGACGTATTCGTTGCCTGTACCACTGTCGTCCGGCGGGCCGTTGAACGGTTCGAAGGTCTTGCCGTCCGTGCTGACCTGGACTCGGCAGGTGAATCCGCAGCCGCGCACGACCAGCAGCGTTGCGTCGATCGGCTTGGGCAG
>NZ_DASYZI010000424.1:0-8244 GCF_035946395.1 Actinocrinis sp. | reverse complement strand
GTCGTGCCCATACTGGCGGTATGGGCACGACCCGACAACGCGGCGATCGCGCACGACAGGCGCCACGACCCCGGCCTACGTCTCGAACACGCCCTAGGCTGCCGGGGAGTCGTTCGGCGTGCTGTCGGCGATCACTGCGGCCGGGATATCCGCGGGGGTGGTGATCTCCGGCAGGTTCGACTTCGGCGAGGCGGTGAAGGTGAACTTCGCCTCGTCGTCCGTGCCCTCGGTCTCCACCAGCACGATGGAACCCGCGCGCAGCTCGCCGAACAGGATCTTCTCCGACAGCGGGTCCTCGATCTCGCGCTGGATGGTACGGCGCAGCGGCCGGGCGCCCAGCACCTGGTCGTAGCC
The DNA here is from genome assembly GCF_035946395.1 of Actinocrinis sp. Taxonomy (NCBI): domain Bacteria; kingdom Bacillati; phylum Actinomycetota; class Actinomycetes; order Catenulisporales; family Actinospicaceae; genus Actinocrinis; species Actinocrinis sp. The sequence continues at coordinate 7,890 of NZ_DASYZI010000424.1, read as the reverse complement.
CTTGTCGGCCAGCAGCAGCTTGGCCGACTGGGTCAGCTCGATACCCATGTCCCGGTCCTTGAGCCGCTCGTCGACCTTGGCCATCATCAGATCCACGATCTGGATGATGTCCTCCTGGGTCAGCTGCGGGAAGACGATCACGTCGTCCACGCGGTTGAGGAACTCGGGCCGGAAGTGCTGCTTGAGCTCGTCGTTGACCTTGTTCTTCATCCGCTCGTAGCCGGTGACCTTGTCGCCCGCGGCGGCGAAGCCGAGGTTGAAGCCCTTCGAGATGTCCCGGGTGCCCAGGTTCGTGGTCATGATGATCACGGTGTTCTTGAAGTCCACCATCCGGCCCTGGGAGTCGGTCAGCCGGCCGTCCTCCAGGATCTGCAACAGCGAGTTGAAGATGTCCGGGTGGGCCTTCTCCACCTCGTCGAAGAGCACCACAGAGAACGGCTTGCGGCGCACCTTCTCGGTCAGCTGGCCGCCCTCCTCGTAGCCCACGTATCCGGGCGGGGAGCCGAACAGCCGGGAGACGGTGTGCTTCTCGGAGAACTCGGACATGTCCAGCTGGATCAGGGCGTCCTCGTCGCCGAAGAGGAACTCCGCGAGCGTCTTGGCCAGCTCGGTCTTACCGACGCCGGACGGGCCGGCGAAGATGAACGAGCCGCCGGGGCGCTTGGGGTCCTTCAGGCCCGCGCGGGTGCGCCGGATCGACTGGGACAGCGCCTTGATCGCCTGCGCCTGGCCGATGACGCGCTTGTGCAGCTCGTCCTCCATGCGCAGCAGCCGAGAGGTCTCCTCCTCGGTCAGCTTGAAGACCGGGATGCCGGTGGCGGTGGCCAGGACCTCGGCGATCAGCTCCTCGTCCACCTCCGCCACGACGTCCATGTCGCCGGCCTTCCACTCCTTCTCCCGCTTCGCCTTCGCGGCCAGCAGCTGCTTCTCCTGGTCGCGCAGCGCGGCGGCCTTCTCGAAGTCCTGCGCGTCGATCGCGGACTCCTTGTCCCGGCGCACAGTGGCGATCTTCTCGTCGAACTCGCGCAGGTCCGGCGGCGCGGTCATCCGGCGGATGCGCATCCGCGAGCCCGCCTCGTCGATCAGGTCGATCGCCTTGTCCGGCAGGAAGCGGTCGGAGATGTACCGGTCGGCCAGGGTGGCGGCGGCCACCAGCGCGGCGTCGGTGATCGAGACCCGGTGGTGCGCCTCGTACCGGTCGCGCAGGCCCTTGAGGATCTCGATGGTGTGCGCCAGCGACGGCTCGGCGACCTGGATCGGCTGGAACCGGCGCTCCAGCGCGGCGTCCTTCTCCAGGTGCTTGCGGTACTCGTCGAGGGTGGTGGCGCCGATGGTCTGCAACTCGCCGCGGGCCAGCATGGGCTTGAGGATCGAGGCCGCGTCGATCGCGCCCTCGGCCGCGCCCGCGCCCACCAGCGTGTGCAGCTCGTCAATGAACAGGATGATGTCGCCGCGGGTGCGGATCTCCTTGAGGACCTTCTTCAGCCGCTCCTCGAAGTCGCCGCGGTAGCGCGAGCCGGCCACCAGGGCGCCGAGGTCGAGCGTGTAGAGGTGCTTGTCCTTGAGCGTCTCCGGTACCTCGCCCTTGACGATCGCCTGGGCAAGGCCCTCGACCACGGCGGTCTTGCCGACGCCGGGCTCGCCGATCAGCACCGGGTTGTTCTTGGTGCGCCGGGAGAGCACCTGCATGACCCGCTCGATTTCCTTCTCCCGGTTGATCACCGGGTCGAGCTTGCCCTCGCGGGCGGCCTGGGTCAGGTTGCGGCCGAACTGGTCGAGCACGAGCGAGGTGGCCGGGGTGCCCTCGGCAGGAGCGCCGGCGGTGGCCGCCTCCTTGCCCTGGGAGTAGCCGGACAGCAGCTGGATGACCTGCTGGCGCACTCGGTTGAGGTCCGCGCCGAGCTTGACGAGGACCTGCGCGGCGACGCCCTCGCCCTCGCGGATGAGGCCGAGCAGGATGTGCTCGGTGCCGATGTAGTTGTGGCCGAGCTGAAGCGCCTCGCGCAGCGAGAGCTCCAGCACCTTCTTGGCGCGGGGAGTGAACGGGATGTGTCCGGACGGCGCCTGCTGGCCCTGGCCGATGATCTCCTCGACCTGCTGGCGCACCGCCTCAAGGGAGATGCCCAACGACTCCAGCGCCTTGGCGGCGACGCCCTCGCCCTCGTGGATCAGACCGAGCAGGATGTGCTCGGTGCCGATGTAGTTGTGGTTGAGCATCCGGGCTTCTTCCTGAGCCAGGACGACTACCCGCCGCGCGCGGTCGGTGAACCTCTCGAACATCTTCTTCTCGCTCCCCGGAGCGGTCGGGCAGTGGCCGGGATTCCCGGCAACTGCACCCGGCCTGTCCTTCCGAATGCTAGTCCCGCCTCGTGACGGACCTTACGGGAATGCGCGCCCCGCGGAGCGGCGGCACACAGTGTCAGTCTAACGTCGCACCCTGTGTGATCAGGTGTTCCCGCACTTCAGCCGGGTACGCGTTCCTGCTGTACGCCTGAAGCGAACGACCCGGCGGGTAACCCTCCCGGGCGGCCTCGCGTTGCTCTAGGTTGGCATCACCGCTCGACGAGCGGCCAGCGATTCCCCCGCTTCCGCACCCCGTAGGGCCCGCATGTCGCCTAACGCCGCGTTCGCCGACCGTGTTCCCAGCGTGCCTGACGTGCGCGAGACACACGATATGACCAACGTACGTGTTCCCGACGTGCGGGTCTGCCAGACCGCACGGCCGGATCTGGAACTGGAGCGACTGGAGCAGGCGCAGCTGGAGCAGTGGTACGCGCAGCGCCGCCGCTGGCCGGTGGAGCGGGACGCGCGCGGGGTGCTGTGGCTGGCGACGGGCACCGAGTTCGACGTCGTCGAGGTACCCGAGCAGGCGGGCCGGGGAGCGCTGCGCAGGCTGATCGGGTACGGACAGGCGGCCCTGGCGCCCGGCCCCGTGGCGCTGACCGGCACCGACCGCTGCGGCTTCTTCGTGGCCCCCGGGGCGCGCGACGACCTGCCGGAGCTGCTGGACTGGCTGGACTGGGGCGGCATCGACCTGGACCTGAGCGCCTACGGCGCCGGGGACCGGCTGCCCGCTCCCGGGCTGGACAGGTGGCTGCACGACCCGCTGGCGGCGCCCCCCGAGGTGATCGCGCTGCTGGCGACGATCGCGGAGTCCAGCTCCCGATACGCGCTCACCCGCAGCGCGGCCGGGCACGATCCGGCCTGAGCAAGAGCTCCTGAGCAACAGTCACAGCCGCAACAATGGCAACCGCAGTCGCGTCAATGGGTTCTTCGAACTCGATCGGCGCACAGTCCTGGTAGCTGCACGATCCTGAGGGCTGCACAGCCTTGGTTGCTGCACTGTCGGTTGCTGCACTGCCATGATCGGCCATGACCGGCGCGCTGCGGCGGCCGCAGGGTCGGCCATCGCCACGCGTTGAGTACACGTCGAGCAACCCCGCGGCCGCCGCGGCGCCTGATTCCGGAATTCGGTCGAAAAGGCGGTCGGGCGCGGCCCAGTGGCCCTGGTCGGGGCCCCGGCCGAGGCCTAGTTGGCCGCGACGTACGCCTCGATGATCTTCTTGGAAACCCGGCCGCGCTCGCTGACCTCGTGGCCGTTCGTCCGCGCCCACTCACGCACCGCGGCGGTGTCCACGCCGGAGGCCGGACCGCGCACCGCGCCGCGTTTCGGCTTGGCCACGCCGCCGTCGCCCCGGTGCCTGCGCCCGGCGTCAATGTACTTTTCAAACTCGGCCCGCAGCGCCGCGGCGTTCTTGTCGTTGAGATCGATCACGTAGTCCGTGTTGTCCAGGCTGAAATGGATGGTCTGACTGGCCTCGCCACCGGAGAGGTCATCCGTCATCACAACCACGGTCTTCTGCGCCATAGTCGCCCCTTTTCACGCGCATCCGCCTTCTTGGAGACCAGACAACCGCATTTCCGCGATAAATTCAACTCTGCGGCGAGAATGCCAAGCAGCCGCAGAACGCCCGCCCGGCTACAAGAGCCGGAGCATGCGCGTGTTGCCCAATGTGTTCGGCTTGACGCGTTCCAGATCGAGGAACTCCGCGATACCTTCGTCCGCTGACCGCAACAGTTCGGCGGTCACGTCGGGGTCAACCGGCGACCGAGCGAGCGGCCGGAATCCGTGCCGCTCGAAGAATGCGGTTTCGAAGGTAAGACAGAAGACCCGGCGCACACCCAGCCATGCGGCGGTGCCGAGAAGTTTTTCCACAATCGCATGGCCGACACCCAGGCCGCGGCTGCGTGGATCGACCGCGACCGAACGCACCTCCGCCAAGTCACGCCACATCACGTGCAAAGCGCCGCAGCCGATCACCATGGCGTCGTTATCGCGTTCCGCGACCCAAAACTCCTGAATGTCCTCATATAGGGTCACAGTGGGCTTGTCAAGGAGAATGCGATCGGTGACGTAGTAGTCGATCAGTTCGCGAATCTCCGGAACGTCGGCGGTCCGTGCCCGCCGGATGGTCAGATCATCCACAGCGGGCGAGCATAGGGCTTCGACGCCGTCCAGTCGGCACTGTCCAGAACCACCGCCGAGAACCAAAGTCGAGAAGCCCCGGTCGAGAAGCCCAGTCAAGAAGCACTGCCGTCAAACAGGCTCACGCCGAGGAACTGTGCGCGCTGATTCGACCCGTGCGGAAATGCGGGCCATCCTGCGGTCGAGCGGTGGATGGGTCGGGCGCGAGATGTGTACCGCGGCGTGCCTGGCCCGGCCCGCGCGGTCCTGCCGGTCGGCGCGGCTGCGCCGGGCGGCCTCGGCTGCCGCCTCGCTGGCGGAGAACCAGCGCAGCGCGCTGAGCAGCTCGGGGCCGAGGCCGACGTCCACGGCGAAGGCGTCCACCCGGTACTCCGCACTGCGCCCGGCGGCGTTCTTCGCGCAGAACGCGGCAACGCCGGGTGCGGCGAATACGGCACGAATGCCGTGGCCGAGCCGTGAGGCGCCGCGCGCGCAGCCGCCGGCCCACGGGTGGCCGAGGCGGCTTTGCGCCAAGCCGCGGGCCAGTATCGCGGCCGGTGCCGCCAGCAGAGTGCCGAGTATCGCGATGCCCTGGAGCGGCAGCAGCACCCACACCAGGAAGGCCGCCGCCGAGGTGTGCATGCGCAGGTGGTGGCCGAGTTCGTGGGCCAGCACCCCGGCCAGCTCGCGGTCGCCGAGCGCGCCGAGCGCCCCGGTGGTCACGCAGACCAGGTCTCGGCCGACCGAGTGCGCGTTCACGTCCGGCAGGTCCACGACGCGGATGCGGAACCGTCGGCCGCAGACTCCGGCATGCGTGACGACGTGGCGCCAGATCCGTTCCAGCCGCTCGCGTTCGGCCTCGGTGGGCCGCCGGACCGGCCACAGCAGCCGGGCCATCGTGAGCTGGACCGGACGCATGCCGTAACACACCGCGCTGGTGAACCAGCCGCCGTAGGCCAGCCACAGCGGCACGCCCAGCGCACGCCGGGCGAGTAGCGCCAGCGGCAGCAGGCACGCCCCGGCGACCGGCAGGAACAACAGTACGAGCGCCAGCGAGCACAGGGCCGTCCCGTCCGGACGCACCGCGCCCACCCCGCTCTTCGCCCCTGCCCTGCGCTTACCAGGCAACACCACGATCTGCACTGTGACAGGAGCAACCAGGTGGTGCACATCCACCGGAAGAGTGATCAACCGGGCGAAATGGGCGAGAAACTCGGCTCAGTAAGATCAATCGAACAAGTCGGATGAGATGCCTTCGGCAGCTACCCCGGCGGTCAGCAGGGCGCTGCGGCACTCGTCCACCATCGCGCTCGGCCCTACCAGCACCGCGCCGCAGCCGCCACCGGGCCCGGTGGCGGCGTTGTGCGTCTGCACTACGGCGGCTGCCAGGTCGTCGACGATCTCCTCGATCGTCAGTTCGCCGTGCTTGTCGGCGAGCGCACGGAACGCCTCGGCGAGGTAGTGCGGCCCGCCATCCGACACCAGCAGCACGGTCAGCGGCCGACGGTCGCCCTCGGCGATCGCATCCGCGACCAGCGCGTAGACCGGCGCCGCGCCGGTGCCGTGCGCGACGGCCAGCAGTCGGGCCACCCGGTCCGGATCCGGAAAGGCGAGCTCTCCCTCGGCCTCGGCGACGCGCAGGTGGTCGCCCACCGCGGTCTGCCGGACCAACACCTCGCTTACCCCGCCGGCACGGCCAAGCTGCACGTGGAATTCGATTTCCTCGTTTCCGGGCTGTCCGGCGAACGAGAAGTCCCGCCAAACCCGGGGTAAAGCCGCGGTTTCCACGGCGGCATACTGCCCCGCGCGGAACTGGTAAGCGCTGGGCAGCCGCGTGTCTTCCAACGGCCGCGCGACGATTCGCGCGATATCGCCGGTGAGCGCTTCGTGCGCGATGATCTCGGCTTCCCAGTAAGGCGGTGCGACGCTGTCCGCGTCGGCCACGGCCTCAAGCATCACGGTGGCCACCAGACCGTATCCGGTTTCCCACGCCGCAATGGTGCGCTCGGTGCACCGCTCGCCGCAGAAGTTTGCGACGGTGGCCATCAGCGAGGCGCCGAAGGCCTGGTAGTGCGCGGCCCGCAGGCCGAATTTCCGGTGTCGCAGCGCCAGCCGACGCAGATAGGGCAGGAATACTTCGAGGCGGTCGAGGTCGCTGACGATCCGCTGCACCGCCTGGAACAGCCGCCGGTGTTGGATGGCCGGTTCGTCGGAGAAATACTTGCGGTAGCGCGGATTGGCGCCGAGGAAATGATCGTAGAACCAGGCCGCCGCGGCGGGTCCGTGCGGCTCGATCAGCGCGAAGCTTTCCCGGATCTCGGCGATCAGCTCGTCCTGGGTCCACTCCCACCCGGTCGTGCTCGGCGCGATTCCGGCCTCGGTCTCGCTCTCGGCATCGTGGTCGGCGCTCGCGTCGAAGTTCGCGTACGCGTCCTGCTTATCCGTCGTTTCCTCGGACGTCACCGCAGCCCTGTCACTCACCCGGGTGAGCTTACCGGGCGTGTCGGCCGCGTTTTCACACTCTTGGAACTTGTGCTGGAACCGGTTGGCCAGCGTATGCGCGCTCAGTGCTCGTCGGCGGCCGGGCTGCTGAACACCTTCAAAAGTAAGTAAAAGGATGGCAGAACCACCGCCATGCCGAATGCCATGGCGACCAGCATCGCGTCAACACTCTGCGGAGCCGCCGCGGCTTGGCTCGCGGTGACGGTGCCGGCAAGAGGAGAAGGTCCGACGAGCAGATCCGGGTACTGCGCCGCAGCCCAGCCGCCGAGCACGCCGGCCACGGCGGTGGCGGCGGTGACGCGGGCGAGCACGTAACGTTCCCGCCAGAGGACCAGCAGGCTGCCGACCCCGCAGAGCGCTGACACCGCGGCGATCGGAAGCGAGCGGTCGGTGAAGCGGGCCGCGACGACCGGAGCGTCACGGTAGAAGAGCGGCAGCATCGCCAGCACGACCACTCCGGCAACGACCGCGGCGCCCATCGCCCTGCGCCGGAAAACGGGCACCAGATGCGTCGTCGCGGGGTGCTGCGCCGCGTCGTGACACAGGTAAACCGCGGCCAGGAAGGCGGTCACCACGATAGCCAGCACCCCGGCGGTCAGCGCGAAGGCGGACCGGAACGGTTCGGTGGGGGCGCTGTGCGGGCCGAGGCCGCCGGTGGCCAGCGCGGCGCCCGAGACGCCGAACATGAACGGGGTCAGCACGGACGCCCCGGCGAAGATCCGGCCCCACCACTGGTCGGGCAGCGCCGCGCCGCCGCCGTACGCGCGGTACACGTAGGCCGCGCCGCGCAGCACGATGCCGACGAGCGCGAGGCCGAGCGGCAGCTCCAGCGAGGTCGCGATGGTGCCGAACGCGGCCGGGAAGGCGCTGAAGACGCTGACGATCACGAAGATGAGCCAGACGTGGTTCGCCTCCCACACCGG
>NZ_DASYZI010000423.1:0-27857 GCF_035946395.1 Actinocrinis sp. | reverse complement strand
GCCATATCGTTGTGCTGCTCGCCCGAACGGGTGATCCGGCTCCTTCGCGTCTCTCTGATCACCGTGGAGAAGGATGCGTACCAGGCCAGGAGCGCCGTCACGACGCCGAGGTAGCCGCCGAGTCTGGTCATTTTGTCAGGTGCGGGGCCGTTCTGCCATGCGCCTATCGCCAGGCTGAGGAACGTCAGAGTCAGCACGACGAGCACCGCGAGCACGGCGCGGCTGGTGTTGAGCGCGGCGATCGCCATGCCGGCGGTGAAGACGAACCAGGCGAAGAGGTAGAGCGCGATCGTCTTGTGCATGTCCCCGGGGGCGCCGAGGCCGAGATGGCTGATCGCCCAGAAGCTCAGCCAGAAGGCGCCGAAGGAGGAGAACACCGTCGCCCCGAACGTGTTGCCGCGCCCGAATTCCCACATCCCCGCTAGGAGTTGCGCGATCCCGCCATAGACGAGCGCGAGGGCCAGGACGACGTCGACGCCGGCCGGTTCCTTGACGATCCCGGTGTTTCCGACGCTGAGGACGAGCGTGGTCATCGCGAACGCGGCTAGGCCGAGCGGGCCGGGATCTGCCGTCGTGCCGGGGGCAGGCAGCGGCGTTTGTGGTTCGGGGTGAGCGGTCTGACTCACTTGCTTTGGTCCCTTCGAGAGGCCGTGGGAGCTGGATGAGCTGGCGGACGGACGCAGGTCCGCCTCATTGAGATTTCCACCGCGCGCGATGCGCGCCGTTGGAAGCCGGCCCAATCCGCGGGGGCGAAACGTGGGCAGCTCGTCAAGCAGGCCACTGACGTGCAGACGGCGAGAGGCCGGGGCGGTGGTGACACCGGCCCGGCCTCTGTTCGGGATGAGACTCGGCGGCTCACCTGCCCTTCGGCTGCGGCGCGGCGTGGCGGCGGGCCTGCTTGATGGGGCGGGTACGGACCCACAGGGGCATCAGGTACCAGAGGCCGATGAACCAGACCAGCGTTCCAGCGGTGACCGACCCGGCCAGCGGCAGCCAGAAGACCGCGTGCAGGCCGAACAGCAGGGTGGACACGATGGAGCACATCAGCAGGGCCAGGCCGGACTGTACGCAGCGGCCGACTGCGGTGGCGATCTGACTCTCCGTGCGGTGGCGGAACGTCAGGTGGCGGAACACGGTCGGGGCCATGAGCAGGCCCATGGCCGACACGCTCAGGATCAGCGCGGTGAGGTAAAAGACGCGCTCGACATGGTCGAGGGTGTCGAACCGGTTGGTGAACGCCAGGCTCATCAGATAGGCGATCATGATCTGCGATCCGCCTTGCGCGATGCGGATCTCCTGGAGTAGTTCCGCGTATTTGCGTACCGGCTTGCTGTCGGTCGCATGCTCAGGCGCGGCGTGGGCCAGACCGTGGATGGCCGCGCAGGTTGGACAGTCGAGGTGGTGGTCGGCGTGGGAAGGAGAGACGGGGAGCACTGATCCGTTCGCGGTGGTCAGGTTCGAGGGCCGCGCCGGGGGCGTGGACGTGGGCATGGTGAGGGCGTGCGCCGCATACGAAACCTCGTCGGGGGCCTCGGTGACGGTTGAGGCGTGGAATGCGACGAACGACTGCGTGAACTCGACGATGGTCTGGTCCGCCGGCGCGGCGGCCGGGGCACGGTAGGCGTTGAACGGCCTGGTGAACTCGACGACGGGGGGATCGCCGGGCATCGCACCTCCTTGACGGTTTGTTTCCCAGCAGCGTAGGAGCGTTGTAAGCCGGTCGTAATTCCTCGTTCATACAGCGATAACCGGGTAGTAGTGTGCTCTTGACCACCCGGTCACTCACCGTAATCCGTCGCCGTTCAGCGGCGAGCAGCGCGACGACCGGCCCGGCCGCCTTGCCGGGGAGTCAGCGGGGAGCGAGTGTGCTGATGAGGCGGGTCACCTCGGTGGCGCAGCCCCAGGAGAAGGTGACGCCGGAGCCGCCGTGGCCGACGTTGTGCACGATTCGCGTGCCCGGTTCGACTTCCAGGCGCACGCCGCGCGCGCGGGCCGGACGCAGGCCGGTGCGCACCGGCTTGGGTTCGAGCAGCGCGGCCTTCTCCAGCACCGGCAGGAACTGCTGGCAGCGTTCGAGCATGTCGCGCAGCGGCGGGTGGTTCTCCAGGCTCAGGTCGGTGGCGGTCTCGCCGGGCTCGACCAGGCCGCCGAGCACCAGCCGGTCCTCGCCGCGCGGCACGATGAACACCATGTTCTGACCGCCGACGGTGTCGTCGAAGGCCATGGCGTGCGCGGTGGTGATCCTCGGCATGCCCACTCCGTCGTTGCGCACGTGGATCAGCGCGCCGCGCAACGGGTACATCGACTCCCCGGCCAGCTCGACGGCGCCCAGCCCGGTGCAGTTGACGATCGCGTCGGCGCGGTAGGTGGAGAGCAGCTGCCCTTGCTGCTCGACCAGCGGCCCCTCGATCGAGCCTTGCAGGATGACGCACCCGGCCCGGCGCGCCTGGTTCAGCAGCCAGCCCAGGTAGGCGTCGGTGTCGATCATCGGGGCCTGATAGCAGTAGGCGTCGACGGCGCCGGACCGGGGGCTGACGCCGTACTGGTAGATCAGGCCCGCGTCATGGCGGAAGCCGAGCACGCGTGCGCTCAGTTCCTGCATCTTGGCCAGCTGCTCGGGATCCTCGTCGACGGGTTTGCGGAAGTAGAACACGGCTTCACGCACGTGCACTCCGGTGGCCGGGTCCGCGGCCAGGTCGATGAAGTTGCGGTAGGAGTCCATGCACCAGTCCTTGGCCCGGACCACCGAGTCCTCGTCGCGGTGGTGGCCGCACACCGCCGGCGGCCATTCCCACAGCGCGCCGGCGATGACCGAGGTGATGTGCGGGGCGAAGGACTCGGCCACCAGGGTGACCCGGTACGCGGCTCGCCGGGCGGCCACGGCGGTCGTCAGACCCACCACCCCCGCCCCGATCACCAGCACGTGGGGGCTCGCATTGCGCTGTTGCATGACGGGTTCTCCTATCCGTACACGACATGGCCCGTTCGGGGCGCGACGACGCAGAGCGGATCGCCGGGCTGTTTCGCCGGGACCTGATTTCCGCGATCCATATGAGATAGATCACAGGGTTCTGCGTCGCCATTCACCGTATCCGGCACGATGCGGCCCTCCATGGGCCGACGACCACCGTGGAACAGGCTTTGTTGTGCGGATCGCCAGTCTGCGAATCAAAGATTCTCATTGCAGGCCAGGGCCCTGCGGAAGACGTCGAGCCGCCTTTCCGCGATGATGCGGCGCGAGACGGCCCGCGCGGGGAATTCGCGCAGGAACAGATTCGTCAGGTGCGTGGCGTAGTGCAGGCGGTCGTCGTCACCGGTCGCGCCGAGCAGCGGCTGCAACCGCACGCAGAAACGCGGTCCGTGGTGATAGGCCAGCACGTGCTGTTCCCGAGCGGAGCCCATCACCTTGTACGGCGTGGCGCTCACCCGGCCGCCGGTCAGGAACTGCATCGCCTCGCCGGGGAACACGGCCCACGTCCGCGCGCCCGCCTCCACGCGCTGCCAGCTGTTCTGATGGAATACATGCAAATGGGCCGCTACGTGTGGCACGGCGATCGTCAGCAGACCGGGGCTGCTCTCGATCCGCGCCGCCGGCGCGGCGTCCGGATCGGCCGGCCGCAGGGTGCGGGCGACGCGCAGATGATGCCATCCGTCGCGGCCCAGGTCGGTCAGGCTTCCGCTCGCAACGGCCAGGACCGGCTCCAGCAGCCCCAGCAGTCGCTGCGCGATCTTCCCGGCCACGGCCGCGAAATCCAGCATGCGCGTGCGGAACGCGTCGTACGGCCACGGCACCGGTCCGTGGCCCGGCCACCCGGCGAGCACCCGCGCGTCGTCGTAAGCCAGGTCCGGGCAGACGGTGAAGCTCTCCACGCCGCTGTCGGCTGCGCCGGGAACGTGCTCGCCGCGCGCCACGTATCCGCTGTACGTCAGGTCACTGACGAAGTACCTCTTCACCCGGTCGGGCAGCGCGAAGAAGTCCCGGCCCGCCCGAATCGCCCGGGTGGTGCCGTTGGCGTGCACGTCGTCGAGTTCGAGTTGGAACACGCCGTCGGTCTGCCACGAACGCAGCAGCGACGGTCCGAGGGAAGGGTCGGCCGGTGCTTCTGCGGACTCGATCGGCAGTCGGAAAGTGTGCAATTCGCAGACCTCGGATTTCGCTGGTGCGCCACCCGGCCGAACGGGGCGTGGTGCCCCGCTCCGGGACGGGATCGCGCGACGGAGGACCGCATCCCGGAGCGGGGTGGAAGGCGCCCGGGTTTCACGCGCTCCTCGAACCTGGCCGTGGCCGGCGGCGCACGGCCGGCCGGCGCGCAGCGGCGGACGAGCCGACAGCCGCCCACAAGGCCACGGTTGAGTTCGAAGAGCCGTTCTGCGCAGGTCCCGCGGAGTGACTCCGCTCCGCCGGTCCTGCCCGAGCGCCCTGCGGACCCGCGGGCGCCTACGGGGGCGGCGCCCCTGTCAGACACCGCTGGACACCGGCGCCCGCCGGGTCTCTGCGAACAATTCAAGCGGCTGCGGGACGTGCGCCGATTGTGCCCGTGCACAGTCGTGGGGCACGGGTCTGTGCGGTGGCACAGAAGGCCGCGACAACACGCGGATCAACATGGCGTCACGCGCCTGACGTAGATCGTCACCTCACGGCGCACCAGGAGGCTTTCGGGCAACCCGGCGCGTGGGGCCAGGTACAGCCGGACGAACTGATCCCCCGCCACAGCGCCGGCATCCACGCGCATCACCTCACGCAGTTCGCCGAAGTCGCGGATCATGTCGCCCGGGGCGACCTCGGCCGAACGCACCAGCAAACCGGCGTTGTGGGTGACGGGTGCGGTCTTGCTCGACGATACGGACATGCTGATCGTTCTCCCTACGGTCATGTGGCAGACAGTCGCCGTTTGCCTTCTCGATACTGAGAAAAGCGCGTGCGCGGTCCGCACGCATGGTGCGGACGCAGCGTTCGAAGGAGGGTTGACTGGCTCGCGGGACCAACCGCGGCATGATGACGCTCGGCGGACGCCAGGCGCACGCCCGGTGCCGGATCTGCCACGCCGAGCAGATCCGGCACCGGGACTTCGGCGACGTGCCGGCCGCGGCGCCCACTGCGCAGCCGTCGGCACGTCGCCCGGAGGCGGGGCTTGACGGTGCCGCCGCCCGGCGTCCCTGGAGAACGTAGGGACAGCTCGATCATGGACGGCCGAGCGGCCGGGTGGCAGTCGCCCTACGCCCATGGCAGAGCGGAATCGCCTGTGCACCGGCTGCGGTCGTCTCGTTCCGCGTCGGCCCGGCATGCGGAAACTCCGCGTGCGCACACCCGCTACCAGCCAGCTCGTTGCGATGCCACAACCGGGCCGCGCGGGGCGCCGGGGCAAGCTCGTCGATATGGAAGTCCGCGAAGCGGGCGACGAGATATGCAGGAGCCTGATATGCCTAACGGATACGGTCTGGACGTCGCCACCGCCTATCTGAGCCTCGAACGCGGTGACGGCACCATCGGCCGGATCGCCTACGACGACTGCGGCCGCGGGCCGCTGGCCGTCCTGGTGCCGGGCATCGGGGTTCCGCGGACCTCGTTCCGGCACCTCACGCCGCTGCTGGTGGATGACGGGTACCGCGTCATCACGGTCGACTACCGTGGTCTGGGCGAGTCGGACACCGGCTGGGACGAATACAGCTCTGCGGCGACCGCGCGCGACTTGATCGCGCTGCTGCACCATGCGGCCGGTGGACCAGCGCTGCTCTACTGCACCTCGTACGCGGCAGCGGCCGCGGTGCACGTCGCCGTCGACGCGCCGGAACTGCTGCGCGGGGCGGTGCTCGTCGCACCGTTCGTGCACGACGTCGCCGAGCCGGATCCGGTCGCCCGGATCGTCGACCGGCTGACGACCGTGCCCCGGTTCACCCGCAGGCTGTGGATGAGCCGCTTCCCGAGGATGTATCCGCGACCCCCGGCGGACTACGCCGACTTCCGCGACGAGGTCGACGACAACCTGCGCGAGCCGGGCCGCGCCGCCGTGCTCGCCAGGATGTGCGCGAGCACCCATGCCCCGGCGCTGACGAGGCTTTCCGAAGCCGCTGCCGGCGGGATCCCGTTCCTGGTGGCCATGGGCACCGCCGACGCCGTCTTCCCGGACCCGCCCGCCGAGGCGCAGTGGATCGGCCAGGCGCTCAGCGCGCCGGTGCGGATGATCGCGGGCGCCGGGCACCACCCGCACGAGGACGCCCCGCAGCGGATCGCGCTGCTGATCGAGCAGTTCGACCAGGGCGTGCCACGAACACCGGCATTCGCACGCGGGCAGCGCGCCGGTGCCCACTCGCGTGCCGGCCGGCGCCCTTGGCCGCCGGATGCCGCGGCATCTGCGCGGGATCGTCCGCAGGCAGGCGCCGACGGCGTCCGGACGGATTGACATGGCCGAACACGCTCACGACAGTGTGTTGATCCACGCGTCCATGGACCAGGTGTGGCGCGTGACACGCGACGTCGCGTCGTGGGCGGTGCTGTTCGCCGAGAACGTGGGGGTCGAGATGCTCGGACGCGACGGGGGTCTGATGCGCTTCCAGCTGACCGTGCGTCCCGATGACGTCGACGTGATCACAGGGCGGGTGGCTGAGGGCACACTCGACGAGCACACGCGAACGGTCACTGTGCGCCGGCTCGACCTCGGTCCCTTCGAGTCGATGGACCTGCGATGGCAGTACGTGCCGGAGGGCGGCGGTGTGCGCGCGCACTGGACGCAGCGGTTCGCGGTGAAGCCGGTCGCCGGTGCGGATACCACTGTGGCCCGGCGGTATCTCGAACGGCTGGCTGGCTTCGAGATGGCGAATTTCGCGTTGTTGGTCGAGTCGCGAGCCGGCCGGCCCGTTTTCCGCGTACTGGCGCGGGTGTCCGTGGTGCCGGGCCGCGAGCCGGAGTTCGAGCGGCTGTGGCGGCAGACGGCGCAGAGCCGCGCTCAGCACAACGCGAGCGTGGGGCAGGCGCTCATGCGCAGCCACTACGAGAAGAGCGTCTACTACACGATCAGCGACTGGATCGACGAGGCCGGGTTCCGGGAGTTCGAACGCAGTGACGCCCACCTCGCGCAGCTGCGCCTGTTCGAGCCGGTGAGGTCGTCCGGCTCGGTGGTCACCACGGAGGTCGTCGCCGAGGTGACCACACCGTTATCGGGCGAGTGAGTCTCAGTGCACGAAGAGTGGTATACAAATTCTGGTGCGGACTTCCGGGAAATGCTGAGCGAACAGAGGACGAACATGCGTCCGCACACGGCGTGTGCGTGATCCGTCGTCCGTGACGGACGGCCGCGTCTCTCGGACGGAGGTTGTGCGGATGGGTCTCGGCGGGCGCGAGTCACGAGAGTTCGAGCGCGAATACGCGCAGATCCTCTGCCTACAGGATCCCGAGGAGGTCTTCCGCAGGTCCGCGGCGCTCGTCGTGCAGCTGACCGGCCTGCCGATCTCCTCGTTCGGGGGCCTCGACACCGCCGACGAGATGCATCTTCGGCACACCGTCAACGCCGAGGCCTTCGAGGGCATGGTGGTGCCGCTGGGCGCCGGGCTCGGCGGGAAGGTGCTGTTGTCCGGCCGCCCCGACTGGGTGGCCGACTACACGGCCTCTGATTCGATCACCCACCACTTCAACCGGCAGGTGCTGGTGGAGAGCGTTCGCGGGATGGCGGTCGTCCCGATCGTGCACGGCGACAGGGTGTTCGGCTGTCTGTACGGGGCGAGCCGCGACCTCACCGTGTTCGGCGACGAGATCGTCGCGGCGTTGCAGCAGATCGCGGACCGCGCGGCCACCGCAGCGGTGGTGGTCGAACGCAATCGGCGGGCGACCGAGGCGGCGCTGGCCGAGGAGCGGCGCCGACTCGCGCTGGAACTGCACGACACGGTCGGCGCCGCGCTGTTCACGATCGGCGCCGGGATCCGCGGGCTCGGGACCGAACTGCACGCCCGCCCCGGCGTGGCCCGGCGGATCAGGATCCTGGCCGACCAGACCGCCGACGCGTCCGTGGCGCTGCGCAGATCCATGCGCGCGCTGAGCGAGTCCGCCGAGCAGATAGCGCTCAGTACGGCGCTGCGGCAGGACTGCCGGGCCTTCCAGGAGCGCACCGGCGTCCATGCCGCGCTGATCCTGCTCTGCGACACCCCCTCGCTGCCCGAGGCGGTGGTCGATGCCGTGACGCGCGCGGTACGCGAGGCGCTGCTGAACGTCGAGAAGCACGCCGCGGCCAGTTCGGTGACGGTCAGCCTGTTCACCGCCCCGGGCCGACTGATCGTGGCGGTCTGCGACGACGGCCTCGGGCTCGCCGCGCAGCGGACGGCGGGCCTCGGACTGGCGGCCGCCGCCGAGCGGCTGAGCAGGGTGGGCGGCGATCTGAACGTCGGCCCGGGAGACGACGGCGGAGTCACCGTCCAGGCTTGGGTACCGATGCGCGCGCCGGCCTCTGCTTCTACGGACCTGATTCCGCGATGACGGCTCTTCGGACGTGACCGTGGCCTCGTGTGCGGCTGTGGGCTCGCCCGCCGCTGCGCGTCGGCTGGCCCTGCGCCGCCGGCCACGGCCGAGTCCGAAGAGCAGCGACGAGCCAGGGTGCGAGCGCGGCAAAACGACGCGGTCGGCCGCGTGACGCCGCGCCTCGTGGGCCGGTGCACATCCATACCGCAGACCGCTGTGATGCTCGCCATATTGTGTGAGTGCTCTCATTCATGTTTCGATGGGAGCCGGGTCGAAAAGCGATCGGCATCGATTATCGCGGGATAAGTCACGCCGGTTCGCACGTACTGGATTATGCGGGGCAAGGCGCGAGCCGGGAGCGGCGGGTCGCGTATGCGGGAACATCCTTCGTGGCGAATGCCAGACCTCTACTTCCCTGGCACGGGCCATGATCTACCGCCGGTGAATCGTTTTCCCTCTCTCGTCGCGGTTTTCCGTCCGAACGGATTCCGCGTCGATCGACCATGTCTTGAGGATGAGATGTCCAATTCAGGTTCCACCATTGTTCGAGGGGCCGCGCGGGCACGCCGCTGGCTCAATGAGGCCGGGCTGCCCTATAGCGACGAAATCGAACTGCGGCCGTCGAATGCGCAGTTCGCCGACGGAGGCCACTACGGCGTAGAGGTCCCGGTCGTGAACAACTTCAAGGTGCTGGAGTCCACGCTGCGGCTGCTGCAACAGGAGGGCCTGCCGGTCACCCGGTTCAACGAGACGCTCGGCGCGTTCCTGCTGTCCGACTCCGAGGTGCAGGACATGCTCGACCTGTGCCGGGAGAACGCCGTCGGGATGGTCTTCGCCCTCGGCCCGCGACCGGAGTACGACCGCAAGGCGGCCTTCTACCGCGGCGGGTTCGGCGCCTCGCAGGGGCGCAGGGTCAACAACAACGACGCCCTCGCGGTGTCGGTCGAGGAGGCGCTGCGGCTGACCGAGTTCGGCTGCCGCGGCCTGATCGCCTACGATCTCGGCGTCATCAGGCTGCTGTCGGACCTGCGGGCCGCCGGTGCGCTGCCGGCGGACCTCGTCATCAAGGCCTCGTCGCACTGCATCGTCTCCAACCCGATGACCTCGCGCGTCTACGCCGAGAACGGGACCGACAACGTCACCACGACGCACGACCTCGGGCTGGCCGTGCTCCAGGAGATCCGCCGGGGATCGCCGCAGCTGGTCATGGACGTCCCGACCGACGTGTACGGCAGCAAGGGCGGCTTCATCCGCTTCTACGAGACACCCGAGCTGGTGCAGATCTGCTCGCCGATGATGCTGAAGATCGGGGCCAGCGCCCAGTCCCACCCGCACGATCCGGTCAGTGAGAACACCGTCCGCCAACGCGTGCAGCGCGTCTCGCTGTGCCTCGACTACCTCGCCAAGTCCGGCATCGACGCGAAGTACATCAGCAGCCTGTCGCCGCAGCGCTGCGTGCCGGTCCAGGTCTGACCGCCCCGGGCGCGGCCCGCGACGAACCGTCCGGGCCGCGCCGCTGCCGCGATGAACGAGAGTTGACACGGATGGAATTCGCCTTCGACGAGCCGCTGCTGCGGATGCGGGAGCTCGGCAGGAGCGCCGGCTACCGGTATGCCGCGCCGAGCGCGCAGCTGCGCGACAACGGCGCGATCTGGGACGAGAGGCTTTTCACCAGCCTGGCGCGAGCAGGGGTGGCGCACGCGGCGATCCCGCTGGCGTACGGCGGGCTGGGCGCCAACGTGCTGGAGACCGTCGCCGTGCTGGAGGGTTTCGGCGAGGGTTCCGGTGACACGGGATTGTCGCTCGCGGTCGCGGTGCACGGCATGCTCTGCGCCCTGCCGATCGCCCTGCTCGGCACGCCGCAGCAACGCGATCGCTACCTGGGGGCGATGGCCTCCGGCACCTGGCTCGGCGCGCTGGCGCTGGCCGAGCTCGACGGCGGCGCCACCGCGAGCGGCCACGACGTGACGGCGACCAGGTTCCTGGACGGTTGGATCCTCGAAGGCGAGAAGGCCGACGTGATCAACGCCCCGAACGCGCACCACTTCCTCATCACCGCGCGCACCTCCTCCGACCGGCGCACCGCCTTCGTCGTCGACCGGGACACGGCCGGGCTGTCGGTGGCGCCCGACCCGGCGCAGACCGCCGTGCGCACCTGCCGGATGAGCCGGGTGAAGTTCTCCGACTGCCGGGTGGGACCCCAAGCCGTCCTGGGCACGCCGGGCAACGCGGCCGCCGGGCTGGTGCCGCTGCTGGCCGCGCTCGACCGCACGTGCCTGCTCGCGCCGTGGCTCGGCATCCTGCGCGAGGTCGTGCGGCTCGGCCGGGAGACGGCGGCGCGCCGCTTCGTGCTCAGCCGTCCGCTGGCCCACTCCCAGTCCGTCCGGGCCGCCCTGGTGGACGGCCAGACGCTGGTGGAGGCGGCGTCCGGGCTGCTCTACCGCGCCGCCTGGCAGCTCGACCGGTCGGAGCCGGCGTCGCGGCGGGACGCGGCCGCGGCCAAGCTCTTCCTCGGCCGCGCGGTGCGCGACGTGACCCGCACCGTCGCCGAACTCTGCGGCACCGCGGCGGACGGCCTGGTGCGGCGCGCCTACCGCGACTCGCTCCTGCTCACCGCGAGCGGCGGCGGCGTGGAGGTCCTGAACGTGGTGATCGCGGGACCAGCGCCGTCCCGCACCGCCTGACCAGCAGACCCCGGCTCTTCGCCACCGGTCGGGCAGGCGACCGGCGGCGAAGGGCACTGATCCCGAACCCCCCACGGAGCACCCATGGACTTCTCGATCGACGAGCCGAGCCGGAAACTGGTGAACGAGCTCGACGACCGCTTCTTGCGCGGCATCGCCAGCCGTGCCCCGGTCACCGACGAAGTCGGCGCCATCCCCCCGGAGAACTGGCGCGAGATCGCGCAGAGCGATTACGCGCGCCTCTTCCATCCCGCCTCCGTCGGCGGGCTGGGCGCCGACGGGGTCACCCAGGCGATGGCGATGGAACGGCTGGCCAGGGCCTGCCCCAGCACATTCTGGTCCGCCACCATGTCGGTGCTGGTCTGCGCGAAGCTGATCCACACCTACGGCGACGCCGAGCACCACGGGCGGCTTCTGGAACCGCTGCTGCGCTTCGAGCGGCTGGCCTGCTTCCCCGTCGTGGAGAACACCTCCGGCAGTGACGCGTCCACCTACACCACCGCCGTACGCCGCGACGCGGACGGCTACGTGATCACCGGAGAGAAGTCCCGGATCACCAACGCCACCACCGCGGACCTCGGCGTGGTCCTGGCCCGGTTCGAGGAGCACGAGTACGGCTGGTGCTACGCGTTCGTCGATCTGCGCCAGGACGGCGTGCGCACCTACCGTATGCACGACTTGGGGCTGCGGGGCATGCCCTGGGGAGGGATCGTCTTCAACCGGGCGCGAATCGGCGTGCGCGACGTGGTTCCCGTGCGCCTCGAAGAGTTCCCGCACGGTATGGCGTGGGGCTGGCTGTTCATCTCCATCGCCGCCATCGCCATCGCACAGAACGCTTTGGACGCGTCCATCGCACACGCCCGCAGCCACAAGGCGTTCGGCAGACCCCTGATCCACATGGACCGGGTGCAGGAGGCCATCGCTGAAATGCGGACGCAGATCGACGCGGCGCGCCTGCTCGCCTACCGCTGCGCCTGGCACCGCGCCGAGGGCCGATTGGCTCAGGACCTCGTCGGCATGCTCAAGCCCTACGCCACCGAAATGGCGGTGCGCGCCACCCAGCACGCCGTGCAGATCCACGGCGCCTGGGGGCTGACGCACGGCTATCCGGTCGAGCGGATGTACCGCGACGCACCGATGAACGTCATCGGCGGATTCGCCTCGAACCGGCTGCGCGAACTGGTCGCGCAGGACCTCGGCCTGCCGACCCCGTATCAGGACTTCGATTGGCTCAAGGCGACCGGCCTGGACGTCGACTGCGCGGTACATCCCGGCGCGCTGCTGTCTGCGGGGCGGTGACCCGATGGCGGACGGATACAACCTCGCGCTGCTGCCCGGCGACGGCATCGGCGTCGAAGTGATCGCGCAGGCCCGGCGCGTGCTGGAAGCCGTCGCGCGGCTGGACGGCCTCGACCTGGCCTTCGACGAGATACCGGGCGGCGCGCGGTACTTCCTGGAGCACGGCAGCGACTGGCCGCAGGACGCCGCCGGGCGGTGCGCGGCGGCTGACGCCATCCTGCTCGGCGCGATCGGCTGGCCCTCGCCGGACGGCCGGGGCACGGCCCTGCGCCCGGACGGGAAGATGGCCGGATGGTCGGCGGTGGTCGGCAACCGGATCGGGCTCGACCTCTACGCGAACATCCGGCCGGTGCGGCTGCTGCCGGGCGTGCGCCACTACGTCTCCGGCCGGCATCGGCAGATCTGGCGGCCGAGCGACGTCGACATGGTGTTCATCCGGGAGAACACCGAGGACCTGTACAGCGGCGCGGGCGGCATCCTGGCCCCGGGCGGCGACGCGCAGGTCGCGGTGGACACGCGGATCATCACGCGCCGGGCCAGCGAGCGCGTGCTGCGGCTGGCGTTCGAGACGGCGTCGCGGCCGGACCACGCCCGGAAGGGCACGCCGCGCCGGGTGACGTGCGTGGTGAAGGACAACATCCTCTACGGCTGCCGGCTCTTCGTGCGCATCTTCGAGGAGATCGGCGAGCAGTATCCGCACATCGAGCGCGAAGTCGTGCTCGTGGACGCGTTCACCCAGTGGCTGGTGCGCCGGCCCGAGCACTACGACGTCGTGGTGGCGCCGAACATGTTCGGGGACATCATCACCGAGCTGGCCTGTGCGTTGCAGGGCGGCGTGGGCATGTCGGCGGGCTGCAACGTCGGCGAGCGGCACGGCATGTTCGAGCCCGTGCACGGGTCGGCGCCCCGGCACGCCGGGACGGATCGGGCCAACCCGATGGCCGCGGTGCTGGCGGCCGGCGAGGCGCTGCGCTGGCTCGGCGCCCGGCGCGGCGACGAGCGGGCCGCGGCCGGCGGCGACCGGATCGAGGCGGCGGTGCGCGCGGTGCTGCGCCGGGGCCGTACGCTCACCTACGACCTGGTCGGCGCGCAGCGAGCGTCCAGCACCTCGGCCGTCGGCACGGCGATCATCGAGGCGCTGGGTGATGAGGCGCCGTGTGACGAGGCGCTGTGTGATTAAGACGCTGTGTGATGAGACACCGTGTGACAAGACACAGCGCGATATGAAACCGCATGATAAGACACCGCGCGATCAGCCAGCGGCGGGCGTCGGCTGATGATGCTGGTCGACTCCCAGGTCCACATCTGGGGCGCGGACTCGCCGCGGCGGCCCTGGCCGCGCGGCGGGGCCGCCGCCGCGCACCGGATCCGGCCGGTCGGAATCCGGGAGACGCTGTCCGTGCTGGACGCCGCCGGGGTGTCCCGCGCCGTGCTGGTCCCGCCCTCGTGGGAGGGGGACCGCAACGACATCGCCTTGGCCGCCGCGCGGCGACACCCGCACCGGTTCGCAGTCATGTGCCGGGTGGGCCTGCGCGATCGATGGAGCGTGCAGCGGATCGCGCGCTGGCGGCAGCGGCCGGAAAGCCTGGGCCTGCGGCTGACGCTCCACCGCGATCCGTGGCGGACCGCGCTCCTGTCTGGTGCGCTCGACCGGCTGTGGTCCGCGGCCGAGAACGCCCGGCTGCCGGTGATGGTCTATCCGCCCGGTCTGTGCCCTGAGATCGGTCGGGTGGCCGACAGGCATCCGGGGCTGCGCATCGTGATCGACCACATGGCGATGCCGCTCGGGACCGCGGGCACGAACGCGTTCACGCACCTGCCGGACCTGCTGAGCCTGGCGCGGCTGCCGAACGTCGCGGTCAAGGCCTCGGCCCTGCCCTGCCATTCCCGGCTGGACTTCCCGTTCGCTGACGTTCACGAGCCGCTGCGGCGAGTGTTCGACGCGTTCGGCCCGGACCGGCTGTTCTGGGGCAGCGACTGGACGCGGCTGCCGTGCACGTACCGGGCGAACATCGCGCTGTTCACCAGCGCGGTGGACTTCTTTTCCGGACCGGACCTGCGCCGGGTCATGGGCGAGGCACTGCTCGACTGGCTCGATTGGCCGCTGTTCTAGGGTGCTGACTCGACTGCTGGCAAGGGCTCGGCGCCCGGCCTGCGCGTACGGGCGAAGGCCGGGCGCCGAGGGCTGGGACCGGGTGTCCGGAAGGACGTCAGCACACATTCCGGACACCCGGAGTCCTGAGACCCGGTGCGGGTCAGGCGCGGACCGTGGCGGGCTGCCGAACCGCCTTCTGCGGCAGCAGGCGCAGCACCACGAGCGCGATGTAACAGGTGATCAGGCCGTTGTGGTCGTCCAGCGACACGCCGATGAGCTCCTCGATCCGCTTCAGCCTGTTCAACACGGTGTTGCGGTGGCAGTAGAGCCGCGCGGCGGCCACGTTCGCCGAGCGTCCGCACTCGTACCAGGCGGAGAGTGTGTCGAGCAGCAGTTCCCGGTCGGGCTTGCGCAGGGCGAGGACCCTGCCGAGGGTCCGCAGCGCGAGGCGCCCGGACAGGTCAGGGCTGGAGACGACCATGGCCTCCAGCAGCCGCTCCTCGATCCACGCGATCCCCTTCGGCTCCGTCTCGACGGTGCGCAGCGCGATGACGGCGAGCCGGTACGCCTCCGGCACGTCACGCAGGGAGTCGAACACGCTGGACAGCCCGAGCCGGCCGGCCACCGCCGAGCGCAGGTGCTCCATCAGGCGCGCGGGCGGAGTCCGGCCCAGCGAGACGATCCCGACCTCGGTGTCCCCGCGGGTGCGCCAGGCCGAGACCAGTCCGCGCGCGGCGCACACGTCGCGCGCCGCGGTCGGGGCGAACTGGTCGGCGAGTTCGAAGTGGTACACGACGAGCACGTACGGCCCGCTCTCCGGCAGGCCGAGTACGGAGGCGTGCTCCCCGAGCGCCGCCGGTTCGGCCTCGACGCCGTCGAGCAACGAGTCGAACACGGCTTGACGGCGCCGGGATCCGCGGCACTGCAACTGGGTCTCCGCCTGCCGATAGCCCTCGACCACCGCCTGCGAGTAGGTGTCCACGACGTCGAAGGCGACCGTCGCGTGCTCCAGGAACACGGCGAGTTCCTCGGGCGTCCGGCCGCGTGCGCGGGTGAGCAGCGCGGAGAGCAGCTCCTGCCCGCCGAGCCGGAAGGCGTGTAAGACCGCCTCAAGCGGGACGCCCTGTTCCGCGCGCCGTCGGCCGGTCGAGAGCGGGACGTACAGATCGTCGGGGCCGGCGGAACGCGATCCCGCGATGACGTCGAGCATGCCCGCCATGTTCGCCTCAGTGACCGAGCGCAGATCGTCGGCGATCACGATGCCTCGGGCGCCGTAGATGTCGCCGACCCGGTCGGTGATCACCTTGACCGCCCGCGCGGTCAGCTCGGGCAGCTGCCGCCGGGTCTCCTTGGCCAGCGAGCCGAGCACCGCCGGGTGGCCGGGGTCGATGTCAGCCGGCCGCGCGGCGGCCGCGGGGGGCCGGGCCGGGACCGCGGGCTGGTCGGGCCGCTGCCGCGCGGGTCCCCCTCCCGGCGCGGCGTATGGGCTCAAGGGTGAATCAGCCGACATATACACAGTTCCTCCGGTGGTGCATGTTGGGATGCGGCCCCTTTGCCGTATCCATGTGGGTGCGCCCGGCGAGGCTCCAGGCGGCGGCGGGTTCGCCGTTCGCCGGGCCTACGCGGCCGCGGACGTCTCAAGCGCGCCCTTGGCGTGCAGCTCGCGCAGCGCGACCTTGTCGAACTTGCCGACCGAGGTCTTGGGGAGCGACCCGACCACCGCCCAGAGCCTGGGCACCTGCCAGCTCGGCAGCAGCTCGGCGAGGTGGTCGCGCAGTGCGGCGGTGTCGACCGGCGCGTGCTGGTCGCGCGGGACGACCACGGCCAGCGGCCGCTCGCCCCACTTCTCGTCCGGCACGCCGATCACCGCCGCTTCGAGCACGTCCTGGTGGGTCATCAGCAGGTTCTCCAGCTCGATGGAGGAGATCCACTCGCCTCCGGACTTGATGACGTCTTTGAGCCGGTCGGTGATCGTCAGGTATCCGTCGGCCGTGATCGAGCCGACGTCGCCGGTGCGCAGCCACCCGTCGTGGAACTTGTCCTCACCCTGGTCCTTGAAGTAGGAGGCGGTGACCCACGGGCCACGCACCTCCAGCTCGCCGACGGTCTGCCCGTCGTGCGCCAACGGCTCGCCGTGCGCGCCGATCAGCCGCGCCTCGACCTCGGCGGCGAACCGGCCCTGGCTCAGCCGATACCGCCAGGCCGCCGCGGAGTCCACGTCGGCCGGCGGCCGGGAGATCGAGCCGAGCGGCGAGGTCTCCGTCATCCCCCAGGCGTGCAGCATGAGAATGCCGTGCCGTTCCTCGTAGGCGCGCATGAGCGAGGGCGGGCACGCGGAACCGCCGACCACGATCTCCTGGAGCGAGCAGATCTCGGCGTGCCTGGCTGGATCGGCGGCGATGTGGTCCAGCACCGACTGCCAGACGGTCGGGACCCCGGCGGCCTTGGTCGGCCGCACCGCGCCGATGAAGTCCACCAACGGCTGCGCGGCCAGGAACCGGCCGGGCATCGCGAGCTGCATGCCGGTCAGGAAGGCGGCGTAGGGCAGGCCCCAGGCAAGCACGTGGAACTGCGGCACGACGGCCAGCATCCGCTCTGCGTGCGAGAGCGCGAAGTGGCCCGGCAGCGAGACGGACGTCGCGTGCAGGTAAACCGATCGGTGGCTGTACACGACGCCCTTGGGCGCGCCGGTCGTCCCGGTCGTGTAGCACACCGCGGCGGCCTGATCCTCGTGCAGATCGGGCCACGGATAGACCGCCGGCTGGCTCGCGATCAGTTCCGCGTAGCCGTGCCACGAAACCCTGCGCGCCGAGGGCCGGTCTGCGTCCTCGCCGTTGACGATGACGTGGCGGACCGTGCGCAGCATCGGCAGCAGCCCTTCGAACATCGGCAGCACCGAGGCGTCGACGATCACCACGCGGTCCTCCGCCTGGTTGGCGATGTGCGCGATCACGTCCGGGGGCAGCCGGAAGTTCAGCGGATGCAACACGGCGCCCATCGTCGGCACCGCGTAGTAGGCCTCAAGGTGCTGCTGGTTGTTCCACATCAGGGTGGCGACACGGTCGCCTCGGTGCACGCCGAGATCGCGCAGCGCTCGGGCGAGCCGGGCGGCGTTCTGCGCGACGTCCGCGTAGCTCGCCGACACCACGCCGGTCTCGGTCGCGGTGGTGACCTGGGCCGTGCCGTGCCTCGTCGCGCCGTGTTCGAGGAGCCGCCTGATGCGCAGCGGCGTGTGCGGCATGGTGCTCAGCATGGGTCCGCTCCTGGATCTCGGTCCGGCAGATCGTCCCGCGGGCCGCGGGTGTCTGAGTTCTGAAACGGGGGCTCGGCGTCGAATATGCGTCGCGCAGCCGGCCGCCGGGTAGCCCTTCATGGGGGTCGCCGAATGGAGATGTCCACCCCGCGCGGTTTGCCGCAGAATCCTGGATCAGCAGGCCGCAGACCCAGCCGGGAGGGATCACAGTGGCGCACAACGACGCTCTGGCGGACGCCGCGGTCCTCTCGCGGGCGCTGGCCGGGCTGGACGACGAGCGCGCCGCGGTCTTCGCGCTGCTCGACCCGGGCGCCGCGACCGCGCACTTCGCCGCGAAGATCCCCGAGCTCGGCGGCGTCGACATGGGCTGGGTCGGGCGGGCCGAATCGCTGGACCACCTGGTGCTCAGCCATGTAGTCAACGCCGCGACCGACAACGTCAGCGGCCTCGTCGTACCGCGCGGGGCAGGACTCGGCGGGATGGTCATGAAGACCGGGCGCCCGGCGTGGGTGAGCGACTACTGCACCGACCCCGGCATCACCCACGAGTTCAGCAGCCAGGCCAGGGCCGAAGGCGTCAAGGGGATGATCGCGGTGCCGATCATCGGACCAGACGGGGTGCTCGGCGTGCTGTACGGCGCCAACCGCTACGAATCCGAGTTCGGCGATCGGACCGTGGACGCCCTCAACGACCTGGCGGCCCACACCGCGGCGGCGAGCCTGCTCGCCGAGCGCGCCCGGCACGCGGCCGAGGTCGCGGTCTACGAGGAACGCCGGCGGCTCGCCCTCGAACTGCACGACACGGTCGGGGCCACCCTGTTCACCCTGCGCGCCGGGATCGACCGGATCGCCGGGCAGCAGCATCTGGACGAGTCGACGCGCGACCGGCTGGCCGCCCTGAACCGGCTCACCCACGACGCGTCCGCCGCGGTGCACGGCTTCACCCGCGTGCTCACCGTTCCCCCACAACAGGCCGCGATCGGCGTCGCGCTGCGAGAGCATTGCAGGGCGCTGACCGAGCGCAGCGGCGTCGACGCCAGGGTGGTCGTCCTGACCGAGCTGCCGGCCATGCCGTACTCTCGGGCCGGGATCCTCGCCGACGCGGCCCGCGAGTGCCTGCTGAACGTGGAGAAGCACGCGCACGCGAAGTCCGTCGTGGTCAGCGTGTTCGCCGTGCGCGACGGGGTGGGCGTGACGCTGTCCGACGACGGGGTCGGGCTGGCGGAGAATTTCGCCGAACACGGCGGCCTCGGCCTGGCGGCGATGACCGCACGGTTGACCAGGGCCGGCGGCACGGTCGTAATCGGCCCGAACGAGGAAGGCGGCGTGGTGGTGCAGCTGTGGGTTCCGGCATGAGCGACGCGCCGGTGAGCGTTCTCGTGGTCGACGACCATCCGACCGTCGTCGAGGGCGTGAAGACGATGCTCGAAGGTGTCGCGTGGCTGCACGTCGTGGGCTACGCGCGCAACGGCCGGACGGCGATCACGGCGGCGGAGATGCTGCGGCCCGACGTGGTGCTGCTCGACCTGCGCCTGCCGGACATGCTCGGCCCCGAGGTGATCAGGGCTCTGCGAGCACGCGCACCGCAGGCCAAAGTCGTCCTGTTCACCGCGTTTCCCGAGCACGCGTCACTCGAACCGGCCCTCGCCGCGGGAGCGGACGGCGCGGTGGTCAAGGTCGTCGAACAGTACGACCTGGTCGACGTCATCCGCCGAGTGGTGCGGGGCGAGCGGGTCGTACAGATCACCGGCGAGGGCGCACTGCTCGACCGGCGGCTACAGGAGCACGGCCTGACTTCGCGGGAGTACGAGATCCTGCGCCGGGTCGCGATGGGCGAGACCAATCCGGAGATCGCGGTCAACCTCGCGCTCACCCGCAACACCGTCAAAACGTACTTGCAGCGCGCCATGGAGAAACTGGGGGCGCACAACCGCGTGGAGGCGATCTCCCGCGCCAGCCAGCTCGGGATTCTCTAGGGCGTCGGCGGAACCCCGGCCGGACGGTCCGCGGCCGACGCATGTGAGCATGCACACGGCCGCGGCCGGATCACTGTCGCGGCGGCCAGTCGACCCAGAAATCAGTGCTCTTATTCTCAGTTCCCGTGGCCGGTCCGCGCCGCAGCATCTGGTCGAACGGGAGTTGGCACCGATGGAGTTCGCTTTCGACGAGTCGCTTTCCCGAATGCGGGAGCTGGGCCGCGACGCCGGCCGCCGCCACGCCGCCCCCACCGCCGAGGCCCGTGACACCGCCGGGGCGTGGAACCCGCAGTTGCTTGCCGAACTCGCGGCGTCCGGAGTCGCGCGTGCGGCGATACCCGCCGTGTACGGCGGCCTCGGCAGCGGCGTGCTGGAGACCGCCGCGCTGCTCGAAGGCTTCGGCGAGGGTTCCGGTGACGCGGGACTCGCCCTCGCCGTCGGGGTGCACAGCCTGATGTGCGCCGTGCCGCTCGCCGTGCTGGGCACGCAATCGCAGGCCGACCGCTACCTGCCGCGGATCGCGTCAGGGGACTGGCTCGGCGGGATGGCTCTCGCGGAGTCCCACGGCGGCGCCGCCGCGGACGGCTTCGAGATGATCGCGGTGAGGACCGCGGACGGCTGGCTTCTGGACGGCGGGAAGGACGACGTGATCAACGCGCCGGACGCGCACCATTTCGTGGTCACCGCCGTCACCTCCGCCGACCGCAGCACCGCGTTCGTCATCGACCGGGACACTCCAGGCGTCACGGTCGTGCCCGACGCCGCACAGTCGATGGTCCGCACCTGCCGGACCGGAGT
This sequence comes from Actinocrinis sp., assembly GCF_035946395.1. Classification (NCBI taxonomy): domain Bacteria; kingdom Bacillati; phylum Actinomycetota; class Actinomycetes; order Catenulisporales; family Actinospicaceae; genus Actinocrinis; species Actinocrinis sp. Next base: position 7,307 of record NZ_DASYZI010000423.1, on the reverse strand, counting down.
AGTGGAATTCGAGAACTGCCGCGTCGGGCCGCAGGCCGTGCTGGGCACGCCGGGCGGCGCGGCGGCCGAGCTGGTTCCGTTGCTGGCCGCGCTGGACCGCACATGCATGCTCGCACCCTGGCTCGGCATCCTGCGCGAGGTGCTGCGGCTCGGCCAGGAGACCGCCGCGCGCCGTTACGCGCTCGGCCGGCCGCTGACCCACTCACAGACGGTCCGCGCGACGCTGGTGGACGGCCAGACGCTGGTCGAGATGGCGTCCGGACTGCTCTACCGGGCGGCCTGGCGGCTCGACCAGCCTGGGCCGGCCCCGCGGCGGGAGTCGGCCGCGGCCAAGATGTTCCTGAGCCGCGCGATGCGCGACCTGACCCGCGCCATCGCGCAGTTCAGCGGCACGTCGGCGCACGACCTGGTGCGGCGCGCGTACCGCGACTCGCTCATGCTCGCCGTGAGCGGCGGAGGAGAAGAAGTCCTGCGTCCGATCATCGCCATCCCCTGGCAACGAGCCGCCTGATCTTCGAGCGCCGAGTATCGGCCTTCTGGCGTACCACTCAGGGCGCATACTCGCACCGACCTCAGCAGGCAGGGGCGCAGACCCGGCGTGACAGGGCACTGAGCACGATCTGCTGGATCTGCTGCGGGTCGGTCATCAGATAGGCGGCGCCGTGCGTGACCGCCGCGATCTGCCCGAGCGCGCTCTGGCCGGTCGCCTGCCCGATCTCGACCACGACGATCTGGACCGGATGCGCCGGGTCGTACTCCTGGCGCAGCGACGCGAGCAGCGCCTCCAGGGTGATGGTCGATCCGTCCGGGTTCCCCGCGGTGAACACGAGGACCGAGTTGACCCGTGTCGGCTGGTAGGTGTGGTTCATCAGCCGGAAAGCCGAGAGCACCGAGTCGTAGAGCGCACCGTGCGGGTCGGAGCGAACGCCGTTCAGGCCGGCCAGCAGCTGTCCGCGCAGGGTGCTCTGCCCGATCTTGTCGCCGAGTTGTCCGCTCGGCGTACTGTCCTGTGCACCCGTATGCGTGCTCGGAACGCTGCCGCCGTCTGTCTGAACGACGCTCAACTGGGTGTCGTCCGGCAGGATGCCCAGCATCGTCTGCGTCGCCTGCACGGCGACCTGGAGCCTGGTCAGGTCGGGTCCGGCCGACTGGTCCATCGACCCGGACACGTCGATCACGCTCAGATCCCTGATGCCGAGCGAGAGCTTGTACCAGGCCTGCACGACCTGCCGAACGGTTTCGGGCGCGGGAACGGCGAACTGCTGCGCGGAGGACGGGGACGCGGTGGCCGAAGCCGCAGGCGCCGCGGCCGTGCGGAATCCGAGCGCGCGCAGGCGCTGCTGGGTCGTCGCCTCGCGCACCGTCGCCTCGAACTGCTCGGCGGCCTTGATCCGCTGCGCGTCGCTTGTCAGCACCGTGTACGGATAGTCCAGGGACAGCGTCCCGCCACGCGGATAGGCCGCCAGAACCAGGTCACCCGTCGAGCTCTGATTGTGTGCGTAGACCGCCTGTTCGGAGGCGACGACGACCGGATAGCGGCCCTGCGGATCAGGGCGCAGCGAAGAGAATTCGGACGCGACGTCGGACACCGTGTGATCGCGCAGCGCCTCACCGATGCTGGTGAGCACGAGCCGCCGGTCCGCGCCCTGCGGCTGCAACGCGTCGGCGATGGCGAGCAGACCCAGCCCGGTGGCGCTGAGCGTCGGATTCGGCACCCGCAACCACACGAGGTTCTGCTGGAGCACCGGCGAGGCGCCGGAGCCCGCGCCCCCGGTGACCGCGCCTGCGGCATCGAGCAGGTCGGCCCAGGACAACTGGCCTGCGCTCAGGCCTTCCTGGCGCAGCGTGTCGGCGAGCGCCTGCGGCAGACCGGCCACGAGCGGGCTCTGCGCGATCGAGCCCTGATTCGTCATCGGAGCCGGAACGAGCGCGGTCCACATCGACGAATCCGGAATCCAGACGTCGGGCTGCTGTGCGGCGCCCACGGCCGCCCCCTGCCCCAGCAGCGTGGCGACGCTCGCCGGATCGACGGCCTGCACCACGGCCGTCGTGCAGGGCCCGGCCGCGCTCGCGGCCTGTCGTTCGTTGAAACGCGCGGCCGCGTCGGCCAACGCGGGCTGGATCTCCGGCGCGACCGCGACCTGCAACATGATCCGACCGCCGGCACAGCCGGATCCGCTGACGGCCACGGCGTAAATCCCGAAACCGAGCAGCACACTGATGACGGTCACCACCGCGATAATGCCGACCAGGCCTACATGGCTCTTTCGGCGGTGCGACGGTCTGCCGACGGCTGCGCCGACGTCCGCACCCGCACCCGCCCCCGCCCCCACACTCGTGCCTGCACCCGCCCCCGCACTCATGCCCACACTCGTGCCCGCGCCCACACTTGCGCCCGCACCAATGCCCGTGTCCGCACCCGTACTCGCGCCACCACCCGCATCGTCTCCACCGCCGCCTGTCTCAGAACTCTCAGTCATCCGGAATTCGCCGCCTTCCAGCGCTCTCGACCCGGCGCTCTCGCCTCACGCTCTCGACGCGGTGACCGCGTCATTGTCTTGTCACCGCATCCCCGGATAGCCGCCACGCACCGCTGTACCGGCGCCCAGTACGCGCATTCGACCGCTGTTCACGCGGCCATCGTCCGGCGCGGGCCCGATGTCCAGGATGGAATTCTCTATCGCTCCGTCCAGCCGGGAGGCCGACGATGTCCTCAGTGCGCGAACTCGTTCGAGATCCGGAAGGCACACCAGGCCCGCCGGACGACCCGGCGGCCGAAGACCTGTGGCACCCGCCCTCACGCTCGCGCCGGTCCCGGGCCGATGCCAGGACGATGAGCGTCGCCGCCCGGCGGTCGCGGTGGCGGGCCGCCCGCGTGGTGATCGGCGCCTTCCTGGGCTACGCAGCGATGTCGCTGGTCGTGCCCGGAGTGGTGGCGCAGCGGGTGTTCGGCTCGACGATCACCGTAGGACTGCTGTGCGGTCTCACGCAGATCGTCGTGGTCGTCGCGGTCATCGCCCGATATGTGAAGGACATGCGGGAAGGCGTCGATCCGCTCGCCGCCGCGCTCCGGCGCGAATCCCGGGGGCGGCAGCAGTGAACATCGCCTCGCCGGGCACGGAAACCGCGATCTTCGTCGTGTTCATGCTCTTCGTCGGATTCTGCATGCTGCTGTGCGTCTGGGTCGTGCCCGAATCCGACGACGCGGCCGAGTTCTACACCGCCAACCGGAGCCTGAGCCCGCGGCGCAACGCGCTGGCCATCGCAGGGGACTACGTCACCGCGATCACGTTCCTGGCCACCACCGCCGTCGTCGCGGCGGCGGGATACGACGGGATACTGATCGCCTGCGGCACCGTGATGTCGCTGCTGCTGGTCATGGTCCTGTTCGCCGAGCCGCTGCGAAACCTCGGCGGCTACACCCTCGGCGAGACGTTCAGCCGGCGGATCCCCGGCCGGCAGGTGCGCGCCGCCGCGGCTTTGGTGACCGTGCTGGTCTGCCTGCCGTTCCTGGTGGTGCAGCTGAGCGCGATCAGCTCGGTGCTGGTCTACCTGCTCGGATTCGGCGGACGGTCGGCGACCATGCTCTGCGTGACCATCGTCGGGGTCCTGATGATCTCGTACGCGGCGATGGGCGGCATGCGCGGCACCGGCGTGATCCAGATCATCAAGGTCGCGTTGCTTTCGGTGACCGTGTCCGCGCTCGCGCTGCTTACCCTCGCTCGCGTGGACTGGAATATCGGCACACTGCTTTCGGTGGCCGCGCGCGGCAGCGGCCGGTCCACCGCGTTCCTGGGACCGGGGCTCGAATTCGGTTCGGGGTTCGAGGGGCGCCTCGACGACTTCAGCTTCCTGACGGCGATCGTCTTCGGCGCGGCGTGCACCCCGCACGTGATCATGCGGCTGTTCGCCAGCCGGAACGCCCGCGAGGCGCGCGCGTCGATGCGGTTGGCCGTGGGCATCACCGGGTTGCTGTGCGCGTTGATCGCCGTGCTCGGCCTCGGCGTCGCCGCGCTCGTCGGCGCCGCGGGCGTCAAGGCGGCGGATCCCTCCGGCCTGAGCGACGTGCTGCTGCTCAGTCACCAGCTGAACGGCGGCGGAGTGCTCGTCGTGCTCACCGCGTGCGCGATCTTCGCCACCCAGTTGGCGGCGGTCGCCGGGGTGACTCTGGCGGCCGGATCCTCGTTGGCGCACGACGTGATGACGCGGATCCGGCGGCGGCGCCCCGCCGCGGAAGGCGGCGAGGTGACCGCCGCGCGCCTCGGCATCGTCGGCGTCGGCGTCCTCGGGATCGCGCTGGCCCTGCTGGTCCAGCAGTGGAACGCCATCGCCATCGCCGGGCTCGGCGTGGACCTCGCGGCCTCGGCGATCTTCCCGGCCCTGGTCTACTGCGTCGCCTGGCCCGGCTTCACCCGTGCCGGCCTGCTGAGCTGCCTTTACGGCGCCTGCGCCGCCGTCCTGGTGCTGACCGCCTTTTCGCCGGCCGTCTCCGGGCTGCCGACCTCGCTCTTCCCGCACCGGTCCTTCGACTGGTTCCCGCTGTGGAATCCGGGCCTGATCACCGTGCCGCTCGGGTTCGCGCTCGGCTGGATCGGCAGCAGGCTCGGCCCGCGCCTGTCACCCGCCGATTTCCGGGCGTTCGAGTCGCAGTCGGTCACCGGCGTCCCCGTGTCGCACTGACCGCTCGCAGAACGAACCGCGCTCCGCCTGCCACATTGCAGACGGAGCGCGGTTGCTCATTCCGGGCGGGACCTTACGGGAATGGATCCGCCCGGACCGGGACGGGAAGCGAGACGGAGGGTCGCGAGTCCAGTACCAAAGGGCGGTAGGTACCGGGCACCGCTCGACTTCCTGGCTGCGGCCCACCTTGAACAGGTGGCCCCTGAGCATCGTGCATGGCCCGAGTCCGACGGTTGCCGCAGACACCGCCTGTCCTAGCGCTTCGAGCCACGAGACACATTCAAGCCGCTCGGGGTCGCGTCGCTCGTGTGTTCGTGCACATATTCACCGTGATCATCCGCGACGAGACCACATTGCCGCACACCGTCGGTTCCGCACCCAGGCCACGACATCAAGCTGAGAACACTTGGCAATTGAAAGTCCGTTCGAAGGCCCGCTGGGCGCGCTCCGGGAGCTCAGCCCCGTCGAAGACGCCGGCACGCAGCGCCGTGCGTTCTCCCACTCCGGTGGGCGCGTTACGCATGAGCGTCGCGTATACCCGCGGGGTACCGGCGACCACGGTGGCCCGGTGCCGGATGAGGGCGTCGAGTGCGGCGCGCGTGTCGAAGCGTGGCAGCAGCAGCACGCAGGCACCTGCCGCGATGGCGCAATTCATGGCGTACGCCTGTCCGAACTGCTGGAACAGCGGGTAGCCGGCGTAGACGACGTCCTCGGGATGCAGACCGGACAGCGTCTGGTCAGCGACCCGGGCCTGCGCGAAAAGATCCGCGTGGCTGACCGAGTCGACCGAAGCCGCATCGGCTCGTCCGCCGAGCCCGTATTCGCAGGTTATGACAGCCGGCTGCGACGCGTCCGGAGGAACGATGCCGTCGATCGCGTCGTAGGTGCGCACCGCGGCCGCGAAGCCGCGTGGCTCGATCAGCACGCAGGAGGATTCGGCCTGGTGCGCGCCGAGCACGGCGCGCCCGGCCGCCGTGTGCCAGGCGAACATTCCCGTACAACCCAGGTCGCTGAGGCAGCGTGCGACGTACGAGGTCCCCGACAGCGGATCGATCGGGGCCACCGCCGCCCCGATCCGCAGGATCCCGTAGTACAGGACGGCGAATTCGGGGACGTTCGGCATCATCAGCGCCACGCGATCGTCCGGACCGACGCCGCATGCGTCCAGGTAGGCGGCGATCCGTGCCGACGCCCCGTCCAGGTCATGGTATGTCAAAGTCCTGCGGCCGAATCGCAGCGCGGGTCGATCAGGGTATTGCTGCGCGCTCTCGACCAGACTGAGCACCGGGCTGTCCACGACGTGTCCCCTCTCAAGACCGCGTCATCGCGAATGACAGCACGAGCATCGGGCGCCGGAGGCGGCGCGTGCCATACCCGGCGGGACACCGATCCGACTGATCAGTTGTTCAGTGGCACAAGCCGCCGGCTCAGCAGCGCCAGATAGCACATGAGCAGGTCTCGGTGGTCGGAGAACGACCCTCCGGTGAGCGTCTCGACGCGTTGCAACCGGTTGAGCACAGTGTTGCGGTGACAGCTCAGCGCGAAGGCGGTCACAGCGGTCGAACACCGGCATGCGTACCAGGTATCCAGCGTTTCCAGGAGCAGTTCCCGGTCCGGCGACGGCAGGTTCAGCACCGGGCCGAGTATGCGTGAGGTCACCAGCCGGGCCAACTCGGGACTGGCGGCCACGATCGACTCGATCAGCAGTCCGTCGATCCACGCCACGTCCTGCGCCTCGGCCGGCAGAGTACGCAGCGCGGCCAGGGCGAGACGGTACGCCTCAGGCACCTCGCGCAGCGAGTCGAACAGCCCTGATACACCCGTCCGGCCGGCCGCCGCTGCGCGGACGGTCTCCAGGAAGACCGGCAGCGTGGTCGCACCGAGCAGCACGATGCCGATCTCGTGGCTGCCGCGCGTGCGCCAGACGGCCGGCATGGAGAATGCGGCACACACGTCACGCGCGGTGGTGAGCGCGCAGTACTCGGCGGAGGGATTGAACGCGCTGACGACGAGCAGATAAGGGCCTTGCGCGGGCAGGCCCAGGGCGAGCGCCGATTCGGCCTCGGTGCCGCCGCCTTCCAGCAAGGCGTCGAACGCGGCCTGCTCGCGCTGCGAGTCGCGCTGCTGCAACCGCGCCTCCGCCTGCCGGTATCCGCCGACCATCGCCTCGGAGTAGCGGTCGACCAGGTCCAGCGCGTCCAGCACCACGCCGAGGAACGCGGCCAGTTCCGCCGGCGTGCGCCGCCGGGCCACCGCCACCAGTCCGGCGAGCAGTTCCTGACCGCCGAGCCGGTAGGCGCGCAGCACGGCTTCGAGCGGCAGGCCCTGCTCGGCACGGCGGCGTCCGGTCGAACGCGGGACGGACAGATCGCTCTCGACCGGCGTCTGCGTACTCGCGAGCACCCTCAGCATGCTGTCGAAGTTGGCAGTCACCGAGACGAGCAGGACATCCGCGGTGACGCCGCTCGACCCGCCGTAAAGTTCCTCGCGCCGAGTTATCACCGCCACCGCGCGCCGCGCCAGGTCCGGCAGGTCGTCCGCCAGCTCCCGGGCCACGGCGGCGAGCACCGCGCGCGGCGTGGAGAGGGCGTTGGTCATCGCTGGTCCTCAATGGCTGGTCCCGCGCC